>JAOZKI010000083.1 GCA_029935455.1 Lysobacterales bacterium
GCATCAAGCTGCTGTTCGCAGGGGTATGGTGCAGCTTTGGCCTGGTTCACCTGTGCTATGGGCGCGAGTTAGCGGCGCAAAAAGGGCGGCTACCAGCGGCCCCCTCTTTTGATCGCTATGCGGGGTTCCTGGTAGGGCTGCTTGGCGCCTCAAGTGTCGCCAGTGTCACCGGCGCCGGGGTCGATATGTTGCTGTACATGAGTCTGGTACTGCTGTGCCAGGCAGATCTCAAAATCGCCATCCCGACCTCCGTAATACTGATGGCTTTTACTTCTCTCATGGGCACCGCCGTGAAAGGACTCAGCGGGGACTTCACAGCCGGCACCTATGCGCACTGGCTGGCCGCAGCACCGGTGGTCGCACTGGGCGCGCCGCTGGGCGCACTGGTGGTGAATTGGGCCGGACGGCACAGCACCCTTATGCTGGTTTCCCTGCTATGTGTGCTGCAATTTTTCTGGACTTTGGTGCATGAACGGAGTGCGCTGACCACAGGAAGCTTCAGCGCGGTGATGCTTCTGGTGCTGCTGCTGCTGGCGCTGTTTTTGGGCCTGCGCAGACTGGGCCGGCGCATGAATCGACGCCGAAGACCGCTGCGGTAACGGCGCTGACAGCGCTATGGCCTGGCGCGAGCTAATCCGATGCCGGTTCCGCCGCGGGAATCCGTGTGGCCTGCCAGGCCAGGGCACGCCACTGGCCTTCGGCCAGACGGAAGGTGCCGGTATTGAAGTAGGCGCTCTGCGCCAGCGTCCCTGTTGCCTCATCGCCGGTCTCTGCACGCAGCTTGAAGGTAACGATCGCCACATGATCCAGCAACATGATATGTGTCTCCTCGGCCCAGTAACGACTCGTCTGCGGAGACGGCGTGTTTTGCGTCTCGCGCACACCCTGCAGCAGTTCCGCCTTACCGAAGCGCGTACCTGAGGAAGAGGTATAAACCAGATCCTCAGCCCAAAATCGTTCATGGACCGCCACATCACCGCGACCGGCCCCCTCAAGGAAGGTCTCCAGCAGCGCTTCAATCGCGCGCTCCTGATCAAGTTCGGTAGCCAGTGCCGGTGACAGCATAAAAATAAAAATTGCTAATAGAACCTTACGCACCTTGTTTTGCCTCTCGTCAGCCCTACCCGAGTGTAACGCAGGGAACTAGCCTGCTGCAGCGCCCACGGCGGGAACGATCGCGGGCACATCTCGGTCGGGCTCACGACTCGCCTGCCACGCCTTAAGGGCCTCTAAACCATGGCTGTAGCCCACCTCCACGATGGGGTCGAAAGCTTTAACGTCCGTCATGCGAAACTGACTGACGGGCGGACTGATCAGCAAGTCCGCGTTGGCTCGCCGCTGGCGGGCCTGGGCCAGTGAACCAATTTCCGTAGAACGCAGGATGAGCGTGGCCAGGCTGGGCACACGGTAGCGGCGGCTAAAAGGCAACCAACGGCCGCGCAGAACTGCCAAGGAACCCGGCGTTTCCTCATAATCCACCCGCCGCGCATGACGTGAAGATACATCCACGGCCACCACCGAGCCCACCAATTTTTGACGCATGATATCTACCGGCAGGTTGTTCAGTACCGCGCCATCAACCACCAGCTCCTCCTCCACCACCGCTGGGGGCAGCACACCGGGAAGCGCTGCGCTCGCCCGAATGGCCTCCACCAGAGAGCCATGCTGGTGCACATGCACATCACCCCGATCAAGGCGACTGGAGACGCAGAAGTAGGGAATAGGCAGATCCTCTATTGCCACATCCAGCTGGGCGCGCAGCAGGCGCATCATGCGCTGACCCCGAATCAAGGAGACCACCGGCAGCGTGTAGTCACTAAATGGTTTGCCTTTCACAAAAGACAGGCGTGACATGGCAATCGCATGATCCGGCGTCCAGCCCATGGCAATAGCGCCACCGACGATGGAGCCAATACTTGAACCACCCACCCAGTCCACCGGTATACCAAGCTCTACCATGGCCTTGTACACGCCAAGCTCGGAGAGCCCGCGCACTGCGCCGGCCCCCAGCACCAGCCCCACGGAAGTGCCGGCCAGCACGCGCACCAGCCTGGCATGGTCCTCAGCCAAACCCTCGCGCAGATGGAAATGATGATCAATCGGCCGCCCGCTCAGCCATTCTGCCGTCCCGCTAATCGTCTCACCCCGGTGGTGCAGGGCCAGCAACTGCAGGCATTCCGCATGCAGCGCCCGTTCGGCCTGCGTGGGTATGGGAGACTCGGTCGCATCGGCAAGGCGGACCACCAGATCGGACTGGCGCAAGACGAAACGGGTCCAGGCGGAATCTTCTGTACCGCAGAGAAAGACCACCAGCGGTTCTCGCGCCTCCTGTTCCGCCAGCCAACGCCGCAGATCCGTACTCAGACTGGCACCTTCCGCTGTCGGTGCGCCCAGTTGAACCAGGCGTTCCGGACACAGGGCGAGACCGCCCACCTGCTCCAGCAAGTCCTGCACCAGAACCTCGCGGCTGCGCTGGACACGATCGGACTCATGCAGCGTAAGCAGGCAGATGGTTTTGAACCGCCGCCCTTCGCGCTGCGCGCCGGCAAGATTCTGTTGCATCAACCGCGATACATGGCCGGCCAGTTTCATGACCATATCCGGGTGTCGCCGGGCCAACTGCTCAAAATCCCGCTTATCCAAACGCACCAGAAAGCTGTCCCGAATGGCGCGAATGCCAGCGCTCCGGGGGTCACCTGCCAGCAACCCGGCCTCGCCAACGCTGTCACCCGGTCGCACCTCACCCAGTAAACGGGCCTGGCCTTCGGCACCGGCCCAGGCCTGCAAACGTCCCTGAATCAGGAAGTAAAGCGCATCACCCGGGTCGCCCTCGCGAAAAAGCCATTTACCGCCGGGCAGATTGACCGGCTGAAGCAGGTCCAACAGAGCAGAATCCGTATCAGCACCGAAGTACTGCCGCACTATTGCGTCGATAAGGTCCTTCATGGCTTGTACCCCGGTAGCTGTTCCAGTGTCTCAAAGATCACTCCCAGGGAAGCGACAAAGCCTGCAAAACGGCGTTCGTCCTGCTCATCGAAGGGCACACCGTCAAGCCGGTTAAGCAACTGCGCAACCGCAAAAACCCTGCCGCTGGTGTCATGTACCGGCACGCAGAGCATAGACCGCGTGCGATAGCCGGTAGCACGGTCAACCTCCGGATTAAAGCGCTCGTCCGCATAGCAATCATCGATGCGAATCGATTCACCGGTCGCGGCCACCGTGCCAGCGATCCCCGTACCGATGGGAATGCGGATGGTTCCCAAACTGTCCAAATCATGGGCAACCTTCAGGGTCAGATGCCTTTTACCCACCAGGAACAGTGACGCACGATCGGCGTTTAGCAGGCGCGCCAGACGATGGGTAAAAGCGCCCAGCCCCTGCTCCAGCATGGAACTGAAAGCCAGGTCATTGGCCATGGACGTGGCCTGCAGAAAGCGCCGCGACTCCTCCGCCATATCGTGCAGCATCTGCTCGAAGCCCTGCTCGTCCAGTCCTTCTAGCAGACGGTCCAGATCCTGCTGGTTACGGCTCTTGGCCAGCATGCCCATCATAAGCTCGTTGTTCGCGATCACCGACTCGGTAAAGGTAGACAGGTGGCCGTCCTCCAGATGCACGATGCGATCTGCGATATCAAGGATGCGGTTGTCATGCGTCACCAACAGGATAGTCGTACCCTCATGCTTCGCCAGAGACCGCATGCGCTCCACCACCTCCCGGCCTGATTGACGGTCCAGCGAGGCGGTGGGCTCATCCGCAAGCAGCATATCGGGCCGACCGACCAGCGCTCGCGCGATCGCTACGCGCTGGCGTTGTCCACCAGAGAGTTGCTCTGGCTTGTAGTCCATACGCTCCCCCAGACCAACCGCTTCCAGCATGGCCTCCGACTTTTTCCGAAGTGCCCCGCGATCGTGACCCGGATTAACACGCAAGCCCAGTTCCACGTTCTGACGCGCGGAGAGTGCGCCCAGCAGATTATGCTGCTGAAAAATGAATCCGATGCGCCGGCGCACCTGCTCAAGCTCCGCCGACTTCGCGCCGCGCAGCTCCTTGCCCAGTACCTTGATGCTGCCGTCCTGCGCTGCACGCAGCGCCCCCACCAGGGTTAGCAAAGTGGTTTTCCCGGAACCGGAAGGGCCGGTCACAATGATGATTTCGCCGGCGTGGATCTGCGTATCGATATGAAACAAGACCTGTTTGCGCAGATTACCTGCGCCAAAGGCATGGTTTAAACCTGCGATATCCACCACTGCGGAAGCCATCAGAACACCTCAGCCGGATCCAGCCGGTGTACCTTTCGCACGGCCAGCAAGGCAGAAATTGCACACATCAGCAGGGTCATTGCCAAGACCGTCAAGGCACGTTCTGAGGTGACATAGAGTGGCAAGTTGGTTGCCGCCGCCGCCCGGCTGTAGAGCCAGGCGGCGGCCAGCACCCCGGGCAAATAACCGAGAACGGCAAGAATGAAAGCCTGACTTAGCACGATGCCGGACACAAAGTGCTTGGAGTAGCCCACCGCGCGAAGCGTGGCATATTCCGGCAGATGCTCAGTAACGTCGGCAAACAGTATCTGGTAAACGATAATGGCGCCCACCACCAGGCCCATGATGGCACCAAAGGCGAACACGTAGCCTATGGGCGTGGCGGAATTCCAGTAGGCCCGCTCGCGATCGATAAAATCCGCCTTGGTCATGACCAGCACGTCCTGCGGGAGGCGTTCGCGCAGACGATCGCGAACCTGTTCGGGCTCGGCAGCTGTATCCAGGCGCAGCAGACCAATCTGAATCTCATCGCGCGGACGATCCGGGAACAGGCGCAGCCAGTTATCGACACTGGTCATCACGGTGCCGTCGATGCCGAAGGACGTCCCCATCTCAAACAGCCCGGTGACTTCTACGGCTCGATCGTTGACCTCGGTGCGGAAACCACCCGCGCGGGCAACGGCCTCGCTGAGCGAATGATCCGGCGGATGAAATTCTGGCCGCGACGCGGAATCCATAAGCAACACATCCTGCCGGGAAACGAGCGTGCGCTGTTCATGAAAGCCCGGGGTGTCCAGTAAGGGATCACCGGGCTCAAAACCGATCGCCGCAATACTTCTGCGCTTGTTATTCCAGGGGTTTTTGAACACGGCAGGAAACAGATAGACGGGAGAGACGTCAACCACGGCCTCGTCGCCCATGGCCTGGTACAAACGGCGGATAGAAAAGGCCTGAGGACGCACGATAAACACGCTATCGGTGCTGAACAGGGCAATGTCATAGTTGAACCGTTCGTGGAAACGAACCGCGCTCTCAAAAAGCGCTGAGCGAAAACCCAACTGCATCATAATCAGCAGCACAGCGAACGCGATGCCGGCAATGGCCACCAGCAAGCGCAGGGGACGATGACGAAGCTGCAGCCAGCCAAGCGGTGTTCTCACGGCTCGATCACCACCTCCACCTGCAGATTGGTAAAACCGGAAACGAGGTCTGACTGCGCCAGGCGAACACCCACCTCAACGATTCGGGCATCCTTTGCCGCCGCTGGATCGGTGCCAATTTCATCTTGCTTCTGGACCTTTGGTCGAATGAAATCCACCGTGCCCTGCAATTTTTCTGTCAGCGCCGCGCTGCTCACGATAGCCGCCTGCCCAATCGCCACGCGCTGCACGTCCGTTTCATGGACCTCCGCAATCGCATACATCTGGGAGACCCGACCCAGTTCCAGCAAGCCTTCCGCCGCAACCAGCTCACCCGGTTCCGCCAGCACCTTCAACACCTGGCCCGCGAAAGGCGCACGCACATAGGCGCGATCCCGTTCCGCCTGGCGACGGGCGAGTTGGGCTTCGGCAAGTGTGATAGCTGCCGCTGCCACTTCCGCATTGGCCCGGGCTGCGGTGCAACTGGCGGCCTGCGCCTGCGCATCGCCGGCGCTTTGCTCGGCCTCTTCATGGGAGGCCAGATCACGTTCCAGTAGCTGAGATCGACGTTCCGCCTCCCGGGCCTGCACGTCGGCCCGGACACAGGCTTCCTCGGCCCGGCTTTGGGATGCTGCTGCGGCTCGCCGTTGCACCGCCAGCTCCGCCGCCGCCACATCCACCGCCGCCTGCAAGGGCACCGCGGCATAGGATTCGGCCAGCAACTGCCCTGCCTCGACAAAATCGCCTTCGGCAATCAGCAGTCGAGCCAGCACCGAGCCGCTGAGAGACAACGGCGTGGTGGGTGCCGCCACTCTGACCACGCCGCCAGCGGGTTCCAGACGCCCCAAGGCGGCCACACCGTGGCGAACAGCAATCGGACTCCGCGCGGGTGTCTGAACCCCCTCTTCTTCGGCTACTACCAAAATGCTGGTGCCAGCAATGGCAACAAGCCCGACGCACAGGCCCAGCGTCGCCTTGAGATGAAATTTCATGGCTCCCCCCGAAGCGTTAAAGCGCAGAAGACAGACTTCTGCCGAGCCAATATACCGTTTGCACAGGCAAATTCCAATTCGGCCCCGGCTTCCGGGAGTCGGTACAATGCATCCGAGCCTGCTTGAGATACCCCGTGTGATGAACCTGACGGTTACCAGCCTGCATATTTATCCGGTCAAGTCCCTGGGGGGTATCACCCTGCCTGAGGCCGAGCTTTGCCATGAGGGACTCCGCTATGACCGGCAGTGGATGCTGTTGGACCGCCAGGGGCGATTTCTTTCCCAGCGTCACCGGTCAACGCTGACGCAAATCGCTACGGGACTGAATCCCGGCGCACTCATGCTGGAAGCGAGCGGCGTAGAACCGCTACGAATTCCCTTTCGAGAACGACACGGCCCGGTAATCCATACGGAAATTTGGGGCGATGCTTGTGAAGTGATTGATGAAGGCGATCATGCGGCGCAATGGCTGGCGCAGGTACTCGGTACGGAACCCGGCGCACGTCTGGTGCGCTTGCGCGCTGGCTTTAAGCGCCCCCAGAAACATCCAGCCCGCTATGGCAAACACACCAGCACCCAGTTCGCGGACAGCGCGCCCTATCTCATAACCGTGGAAGAGACATTAGCAGCGCTGAATACTGAATTGACCAGCCATGGTCTGGCGCCTGTAGCGATGAACCGTTTTCGAGCCAATATCGTGCTATCCGGTGTACCGGCTTTTGCCGAGCATCGGATATCAGCACTGAAAGGTCACGGCTTCATGCTGCGCCTGTGCTATCCACGTGAGCGCTGCGTTATCACCACTATTGACCAGGAGACGGGACGAAAAGACGCAGGT
Organism: Lysobacterales bacterium; assembly: GCA_029935455.1. Classification (GTDB taxonomy): domain Bacteria; phylum Pseudomonadota; class Gammaproteobacteria; order Xanthomonadales; family SZUA-36; genus Marinihelvus. The sequence goes on from JAOZKI010000083.1 coordinate 7,229, forward strand.
GGTGAACCGTTTAAGACCCTGCGCCGACTCAACCCCATGCATCAGGCCACGCCCAGCAGTGACTCCAGCGGACCCGCGTTTGGGGAACTGGCCGTCCTAGACGCTGCGCATCCTTCGTGCCTACGGGTGGGCGACCAGCTTGTGGCCGTCAATAAGGGCGAGTAAGAGGCAACGCCCCCGACCGCAATCGGCTTGGAAGCCGGCTAACCGCCAGCTGCGACTTTGCGACCCTTCCAGCAGTCGTCGATGAGCTGATCCGTGGCGCCCACTGAGGTACCTCGCACACCGGTCTCGGTTAGCGTCAGGTTGCCGCAACTGTCATTGGCCTGAGCCCCCTGGGGGGTCGCCGTCAGCGTAAACGACTGGTTGGCCGCGATCGCGTTGTTACGGTTCAAGGCCATGCAGATTTGATATTCCTGGTTTGAGGAGAAGAGGCAGCTGTCTGTCAAGCCACAGCGATCTAGGGCGTAGCGATTGAGTTTGATATAGGCCCGCTCCTGACAGGCAGCGAGATTCAGCATGGCATTCATACCCTCCGTACGTTTTGTACGCAGCACATAGTCGCGATAGCTGGGCACGGCCAATGACGCCAGAATAGCGACCACAGCGAGCACAATCATCAACTCCACCAGCGTAATGCCTCTCTGGTGGCGCAGGCCCGCCATTGCCCCCCCGGCTTGATTCCGTCTGTTCATCCGCATTGCCCCCTCCTTCTGGACCGGGGGCAAGGCCCCCGGCCTATCAAATGATTACGCTGGCTCAGCGTAACTCGTACCAGTTTTGACGTCCGCAACTCAAGGCTTCCGTCGCCGTCTCTACAGCGAGAATAGACCCGTTGGACCCGGTAGTAAATGTATAGGCCCTCGCGCTACCGGAATCGCAGCCTCGCAACGCGTTGGGAACCGGTGGGAAACGACCTGCCGTGCTGCCCGAAGCACCGGGACGATCGTCATAAATCAACGCCGGCAGGTTCGGGATACTGGGCGAATTGATACCGACCGGCACCAGATTATCGCTATCATCATCCGGATCACCGTTGGCGAGCGTGTCATCGCCGATGGTGATGTTTTGATCGCCATCCACATCAAACACCGGGAAACCTGGCGCCAGGCCGGTACCGATATCCAGCACGGAGATAAAGCCCGTACCGCCAGCCGCGCAGGGATCATCATCCGGCGTGAGGGTAACAAAGAACATCAAGTCATCACGGAGCACCGGTTGCCGAACCATCCGTTCCCCCGCTACGGGAAACTCATAGAACCACCCTTTTTTACTGACATCGCGGTTCTCGTCAAACCACTCGACTGCGGTACCACCGTCGACCACCCGGAAACCCTCACGCAGACCAAAGGAATTGCGCTGCAGATCGGCTTCACCATATCCATAGCGTGCACTAGCGGCAATGGATTCGTTAGCGGCAAAGGTACGGTCGAAATCCCACAGCCCGTAGAGTTTCTGCGTGGACTGGCCAACAGAGGTATTGTCAATCGTCTCGATATATTTACCGGTCCCGAACAGAACCAACTGGCCGTACTGGCGTCCTTGGGGGTGGGCAGCAATCGCCGGCTTGGAGGTGATCGGCTGATCAGTACCTGCATTAAAGAAGGGCTGACCACTAAAATCGACACCCCACTCGCTATGGTTGGTGGAAGACACGTCAAATTTCCACATATTGCCGCGCAGGTCGCCAGCATAGATAAAGTCCACGCTGCTATCGCCATCCAGATCTGCCGCCGCTGGCGTGAACAGTCCATTTGGTGTGCCGGCACTCCCGCCTGACACGGGGATCTTTATATAGTCTGTGCCCTCAGACCAACTGCTGGGATCACCGTCAAGGTAGATAATGAACAGGTAACCTTTGCCTGTGGTACTGGCATGACCATCCGCCTGTGAATTGTTAATGCCATTACCGATGATCACCGCCCAGCGGCCATTGTTCATACGCTTGATTTGCGGCTCGCCCCAGACGTTACCCAAATCCTTATCGTTCTGGTCACTGAACTCCCACAGCACATCGTTCTCATTGAAATTATCCGGATCGGTAACGTCAAGCGCGAAAAGCGCCTGGCCGCCGCCCCGGAGCGCTGCGGCAACGACTGAATGCCACGCACCATCAAAATAGGCATCGCCATAGCCGGGTGATCCATCAACGTAAAAGCGGTGCTGATAGTTCGGATCGGTTAGCTTGGGTAAATCCTTAATCACGGCATTTGGCACGAAGGAAAATATTTCCTCTCCATCCGACTCACGTACCGCATGAAACATGCCGTCATTGGCACCGAAATAAATCATCCCGGTACGCGGCGACCCGTTCGTAAAGCTATCGGCGTAAAATGTCTGATAGTTGTCAAAGGGGTAGAAAAACGGCGGCGCGCCGACAAAAACCGGATCTGAATTAACGATGTCACCCAGCTTGTTGGGGCGGTCACGCCAGTCGCCCTCATTGCGCTGCTCAAACTTAGCGTTCCCGCGAACGTATTTCAGCCGCTCTCTACCCAACTGATTACCAATGTCGCTGGGGTCCGGATTGCCTTCATAGTCCGTCTTTAGCAAACTCCTCTGCGTAGGAGACAGATCACTGAAAATAAACGCCGCACCGCTACTTTCGTCGGGTCGCCAGGTGAACACGTTACGACCACCATTGTCATTTTTGCTGAGCTTGCCATTGCCTTTTTTGCTCAAAATTTCATTGGCATCCCAAACGGCTGCACCATCTAGTGTGCCGGCATCGCTTACCTTAAATGACAGCAATTCACCGTGCCAGTCCGAAGAATCAAATTTGGCCTGGAAAATTCGTGAGGTGGATGAAATGGAACCGGAGTTGGCCGCTGCCGAGGCCGCGCCGCCGATACGGGCCGAAATATCAGTCAAGGCGTCACGTACATCGTTATAGAGATCCGCCGGACGTGCAGCATTAAAATATTTACCGCGTGCATTCCAGGCCGCGTGCCACATATCGTCGACTTTATCCAAGAAGTTATCACTGAGATACCAATCGCTGTCACGGCTCATGGTCGGGTTGGGCCAGCCATCGCCATCCGTATCCCTTTGTGCACCACGTAAACCAAACGCAATCGTGTAGGTCACCATATGCTGATAGTTGGCAGGGTCAAAACTGTCCGTGGGAACGGCATCCTCCAAGTCTGTACGAAGATCGTTTTTGTAATAATAGTAGGCGACGTCGGCGACGGTCACATCAGAATCGTCAATGGTCTGATTGTCACCATCCTGATCACCGGTCACCTCGGTTGGATCGTCACCGTTCCAGAAACCGTCACTAAACAACAGCGCGAAATTCTTTTGACAGGATAAGATGGTCGGGCCATCAGCGGCACTGTAAATTTCGCCGATGCGTTCAAGCCCCCGTCTCAGAGGGGTCCCCGCACTCCGCCGTTT
>JAOZKI010000084.1 GCA_029935455.1 Lysobacterales bacterium
TCACCAGATCGCCCAGCGCAATGCGCTGGTCTCCGGCGGTGATATAGCCGTCAGCGGCCACGCAGTCCTGTACCGAGACGCCGAGTAGACCAGCGGCGGCCTCCACCAGTACCGTGCGTCCCGCCGCGCCAGCCTGGGACAGGGTGGTAAAGCTGGTAAATACGGACCAGGAACCACCGGTCACCATATAGCCCCAGCGAGCGTCCGTATCCACATGGGCCAGTTCTACTTTCTCCCAGTCAGCACCGAGCTCGTCGGCAACGATGCGTGCCAGGGCGGTACCCACATGCTGCCCCATCTCCGCCTTGGCGACATTGACCAGCAGACGGCCCTTGCTATCGAGCTCGAACCAGACCGTTGGCGCGAAGCGTCCGGCCTGGAGTTCGGCGCGTGCGGACGGCACGGCGGCCAGCCCGCCGTAGGCAAGCATAAGCGAGCCGGCGGTAGAGCCCGCAAGAAAGGTGCGCCGGCTGAGACGCTGCGCCTGTGCGCGCTGCAACTGCTTAAGCATCTTTCCTCTCCTCACGCGCCAGTGCGGCGCCAGTCAACACGGCTTTCTTGATGCGTGTGTAGGACATGCAGCGGCACAGATTGTTTTTCATGTGCTCAACCACCTGTTCCTCGCTGGGATTCGGATTGCGTTCCAGCAAGTCGGCGGCTTGCATGATCTGACCTGACTGACAATAGCCGCATTGTGGCACCTGCTCTTTGATCCAGGCGCGCTCCAGCGGAATGGCCTGGGCCGGTGCCAGTCCTTCAATGGTGGTAATGTCCTGATTCGCCGCGGCGGCCACAGCCAGAGAGCAAGAGCGCACCGCGCGTCCACCGAGATGCACCGTACAGGCGCCACAGCGAGCGATGCCGCAGCCATACTTGGTGCCTTTGAGATCAAACTCATCGCGAAGAACCCACAGCAGCGGTGTGTCCGGTTCCGCGGTCGTGCTAACGGTCTTTCCATTGAGGGTAAAGCTGATCATCGTGGCTGGGTCCTCCTGGCTGGATGATGCGAGTGCTACAGGTGTTTGACTGACTCCAGTATAGCGGCCGGATGCGTCAGGGTTGAGAACGGGTGCCAACGCCCAGTTCCAGTAGTATGCGCGGGGTGCCGGATGCCTCATCTCCGGCCGCCTCGCTCGCCTGCGACGGTAATAGCTGTGCAGTCAGGGCTTGCTCTCCGGTAGCTGCGGTCAGGGCTTGCATGATGGCAGCAGCGCGTTGATCGGCCAGACTGCGCAGGGCCTCCTCGTCAATAGGCTGGGCCTGGACCAGTGTCGCCTCTAATGCCGCGATGTAGGCAGGTTCATCCAGGACAGGTTCAGCTTCCGGCGCGCTGGCGGGAGCGGCCGTGAAACGCATTTGCATTTCGCTCAGGTCCAGAGCGGGCATTTGCTCAGCACTGATGGTTTCCAACAGCTGGCGCTGACGGGTGGTGGTCAACAATGCTTCGCCGCCCTCCAGCGATGCCTCACGGGCCGCAAGCTGATCCTTGAGTGCCTGCTGAGCCAGCGCGGGTCGGTCCAGCGATTCCAGCCAGCGCCCGGTCACTTCCAGCGAGAGTTCCGGACGTTCGCGCATGGCTTCCGTCAGCTTGACCAATTGTTCCTGATCGGGTGGGGAGAGTTCTGCGCTTCCGGGGCGAAAGGAGAGCGTTCCGAAATCCTCTGACTCGACGCCGATGAGCCCGCCCAGAAGACGGAACGGTGCGGTCACGGCCTTGGCAATCAAATTGCCAATGGCTTTCAGTACGACACCACCAATGCGAAATTCCGGGTCGTCCACGTTGCCTGCAACCGGAAGGTCGATGTCAATGACGCCATTGGCGTCTTTTAGCAGAGCCACGGCGAGTCCCAGGGGCAAACTGCCGGCGTCAGGGTGATCGACCTTATCCCCCAGCGTCAGCTCGCGGATCACAATATCGTTGGCACCCTGGAGGGCGCTGTCCTCGATCTCATAGCGTAGGTCCAGATCGAGCTTGCCATCATCAATGGCATAGCCGGCAAACTGAACCGTGTAGGGGGTCAGGCGGCCCATGTCGAGATTACGGAATACCATGGCAATGCGCGACTGCTGCTTCGGTGCCATGGGTCGCAGCGCACCGGTGATGGTGGCCTCCCCGTATTCATTGACCTGTCCGCTGAGGTCCAGCGTTGCGGCCTCCTGGCTGTCGGTGGCCAGCGTTGAAATGGTGCCATTCAGGTTTTGTATCATGGCGGCAAATGGAAGCGGCAGTGAGCGATCGCTGAAATCCAGTTCCGCTCCGTCCAGTTCGATACCGCCAATGCTTAGGCGCTCCAGTGGCAGGGCCATCTCCTCGTCCACCGGCGCATGGTCTGTCGGCATCACCAGCAAATCCTGCACATTGGTGCGACGTTGCTCATCGATGTGCAGTCGTGCATAGGGCGCGCTAAAGCGTAGTTCAGAGGTTTCCAGACTGGCGGCAGAAAGGTCGGCCTCAAATCGGTCCAGGGTGAGCAATTGCCAGCCCAGTAACGGCGCTTCCTCCAGCCCATCGCGCAGATCCAAAGCGGCCAGTTGCAAGGCGCCCTCGGCCTTAAGCAGTTGCTCGGGTCCGTGCTCGATCTGCGCCTGCATGCTGAACCGGCCATCCGTGAGCAGGGCCTGCAGTTGTGTTTCCAGGTAAGGTTGCAACAGAGGCAGGGAAACGTCCTCCAGGCGCAGTGCACCGGCCAGAGTCGGTGCGGGCAGGGCGCTGATCTGGCCATCAAGGGCCACGCGGCCGCCACTGGACAGGGTCATATCCAGGGTCATGGGCATACGCGTTTCCGGCCGGTTGTTCAAATCGCTCAGTACCAGGGTCAGATCCACAAGATCTACCGCCAGGGGGGCGGGCAGTTGCTCATCACGCAGGTGAATCAGGGACGGTGTGAGTTCGAAACGGTCAAGGGTGAGCTGCCAATCCAACGCTGGATCGATGTCTTCGGTCGCTGCCGGTCCCGGCTCCGTGACGGTGGGAATGAGCGCGTAGAGGTTCAGGCTGCCGTCGGGCAGCAGGGTCACATCCAGCGCCATGCCGTTGACGGTCAGGGCCTGCGCGCCGGCGCTTTGGTCGGGCCAGTCCAGCGTGCCACCCATCAGGGACACCCGGTCCAGTTGCAGGAGCGGCTCTGCGTCGCTATGCAATGTTAAACGCGTGCCCTGGGCGGTCGCATTCAAATCCCGCACGGAGGCAACCAGCTCTCCCTGGAGCAGTGCCACTTCGTAGTTCAGGTCTATCTGAACCCCTTCACCGCTAATCTGAAAGGGCAGGAAGTGATCCGCATAGCGGTAGAAGTCCGATAAGCTACGTCCGGTCAGTTGCACCGTACCCCTGGAGCGGAACGGAACCAGTTGCAGTTCACCCTGCCAGTTAATTCTGCCGCCGGTAGCCGTTTCAATGGTCATCTGCTGCTGACCGTTACGATTGGGCAGGGTCTGAAGGTCAGTGATGCTGAGATTAATCGGACCCCAACTGGCCTCGAAGTTGCCAGCCGCCTGATCCCGGACCGAAAACGTACCCTGATCCAGCGCCAGGCGTTCGATGATCAGCCGTGGTACAGCGGCGGTTTCGTCGTCATCCGGGGCTTTACTTGCGGCGACCTCTGCTTCTGAAAAGGCGCTAAGGAGACGTCCCAGTCGCGTATCTGCGGCCTGAAAACGTTCCTCGTGCAGGTAAAGGTTCTGCGCGGAAATCTCACGGAAGGTCCAGGCCCAGCGCAGCAGAGACTTGAGTTCGAAATCGATAAAGACGCGATCATAGGAAAAGATTGTGACCCCGTCCGTATCCCGGATTTCTGTACCCAGGACCTCGAGCTTGAACAGCCAAGGGTTGACATTGACGCGTTCTACAGTGGCTGCCCGGCCGTTGGCTTCAAAGGGCGCCTTCAGCTGTTTTTCAAGCAAGCGCGGCGTGAGGAAGAACCCGGCCAGGGAGTAAAGGGTAAAAGCGATGAGTAACCAGCACCGTTTGCGACGCCAGTTCAGCCAGGGTTCAAGCCAGGCCGGTAGGCGGCTGGATGGTTGTGCTTTGTTGTCGGTGTTCACGGCTTCCCCAGCGTGATGGCAGACACTCAGTATAGGAAGCGATCAGCGCGCTGGCGAGTGGTGCGATTCTTTCCGTGCCAGACCCTGCAGCAGGCGTGGGTACCAGAGCGCTTGTGCCAAACCCCGGGCCGCCATAAATACCAGTAAGGCACTCCATAGGCCCACCAGGCCCCAGCGCTCCTGCAGCGGCGTGAGCACGAGCAAATAAATCAGAAAGGCCAGCAGCATGGTGCCAAACATGGCCCCGGCCGCAGTGGCGCCGATATAGACACCATCAAAGTGGTAACACCAGACGGCCACCAGTGGCAGGGCCGCGATGAGCGGCATGAGTTCAGCCGCGCCGCTCCGCACCGCGGGCAGATCGGTCAGCCAGCCGGTGATCGTGTTACCGCCGTACCAGAAGCCCAGCGCGTAAATCAGGCTTGCGAATAGCGCCCATAGGCCGGTCAGCCGCACCCAGCGTCGGAACGTCTGCAAGCGTGCGTCGCCCCAGGCGGCTCCCGTTTGGGCTTCCGCGGCGTGGGCAAAACCGTCCAGGCCGAGTGAAATCAGCAGCAGATACTGATTCAGCACGTGGGTGATGGCCATGCCAGTTTCGCCATAGTCAGCCGCTTCGCGCATCAGCAAGGAGAGGGCGACCATGAGCAAGACGGTACGCAAAAAAATAAATCCGTTCAGCATCAGCAAGGATTGGTATTGCGCCACTTGCCAGCAGCGTGCATCCCGCAAGCGAGCCCATAGCGTCGCGCATTCAGGGCATCGCAAAACCAGCCACAGCCCCAGCGCCGCTGCCAGCCATTGAGCGATCAGCGTGCCCCAGGCCACTCCCGCTACGCCCAGGTCGAGGCCAATCACGAACACCAGGTTAAGCGCGCCGTTGAGAAGGTTGAGGAAAAGTTGTAGGTACAGCACCGGACCGGTGCGCCCCAGTCCAAACAGCACGCCGGTCAGGCTGTAAACCAGCAGCGTTGCCGGTGCAGCCCAGATACGAATGTCATAGTAGTCTTGGGTCAGATCGGCCACCGCCGCTGGTGGTGCCATTAAAGTCAGGGCGGCCTGTAACAGGGGCGCTTGTAGCAGCAGCAATAGCAGGCCCAGCAGCAGGGCGAGAGCACTGGAGCGAATAACGGTGCGTTCTAGTTCGCCAAGGCGACCGGCGCCATAGGCTTGTGCTACCAGCCCGGTGGTGCCCATGCGCAGGAAGCCAAAGGCCCAAAAGACGAAGGTAAAGATCACGCCTCCGAGGCCGACCGCGGCCAGGTGCACGGCACCCGGCAGGTGGCCAATGGCCCAGGTATCCACGAGTCCTATCAGGGGCGCGGACGAATTGGCCAGAATGGCGGGCAGGGCAATGGCCAGTACGCGTCGATGGGCGGCGCCCCTTTCCGTCGGCAGCAGGTCGTCTTGATGCGCGCGCATGGTTACTCCGGATCGACCGCCAGCGCCCGCGCCTTGGTTCGGCCACGGAGGGTGATGAAGAGGATGCCCAGTAGCACGAGACCGCCTCCCAGCAGCAGACGCGGGCCCGGCCGATCACCCCAGATCAGAACGCCAAATAGCGCTGCAAGCACGGGCATGAGCAACATGTAAGGCATGAGTTTGGGCAAGGGATTGCGTTGCACCAGCACGAAAAACAGGCCGTGTCCCACCAGCGAAGCGACCACCGCCGAGTAGCACAGGGCCGCCCAGTGGCCGGGTTGGGCCTGCAGGATCGCTGCCCACTGATTGCTCTCAAATAGCCAGCTGGCCAGCGCGAGTACGGGCAGGGCAAACAGGGCGGTCCAGCCCTGAAAGTTCATGGGTCCCATGCCGTGCAGGCCGCGCATTAGCACGGAAGCGATGGCCTGGCAGCAGGCGGAAAGCAGAATCAGTCCCAGCGCATTGAGTTGGCTGAGTACCAACGGGTCGAAACCGATCACCAACACGCCAGCAAAGGCCATGGCGGTTGAGCCCAGCGTGCGCCAGCCGGCTTTTTCGCCAAGAAACAAAATAGCCAGCAGCACGGCAATGGGGATATACATGTTCTGCAGGATGGCAATCGAGGTTACGTCTGCAGACAATTTGAGGGCCCAGAACAGGAAGGTGAAATGCAGGCCGCCCATAAACAGACAGACGCTGGCCAGGCGCAGCCACTGACCCGGTGGCGGCAGGCGCAGAAAGGGCAGCGTCAGCGCCAGTACGATCAAAAAGCGCATGACCATGAACAGCATGGGTGGAAACGCCTGCATGCCCTTGGCGCCGGAAATGAAGTTCAGGGCCCAGACCACGCATACCAGCAACACCAGAGATAGATCGCGGGCGGACACCTTGCGTGGCTAGCCGGTGTTCTGGATCGCCAGCGCGATGCCGTTAACGGTGGATTTCAACGCGTAGAGCAGGTCGTCGTCCTCCCGGTCGGTGTCCCGCCAGCGTTGTAGAAGATCGATCTGCATCAGGTGCATGGGATCCGCGTAGGGGTTCCGCAGGCGCACATTGCGCTGCAAGGTACGGTGATCATCCAGCAGTTCGACGCTGCCTTTCAGGGCCAGCACATGTTCACGGGCAAGCGCGAATTCCTGTTCAATTGCCCCGAACACGGGGGCCGCATCGTCACCGGCCAGTGCCGCATAGCGGCGTCCAATCTCCAGCGTGCTTTTGCCCAGGACCATTTCTACGTCGTTGACCAGGCCGCGGAAAAAGCTCCAGCGGGTCAGCATTTCCTGCAAGGTCTCCAGGCCGTACTCGCGAATGGCCTGATCCAGCGCCGTGCCCATGCCGAACACGCCGGGGAAGCCCACGCGCACCTGGGCCCAGGAAAACACCCAGGGAATGGCACGCAGATTCTCAATACCCAGGCCGGAGCGCCGTGATGCCGGGCGGGAGCCGATATTCAAACGCTCAATCACATCGATGGGCGTGGCCGCACGGAAAAAGCGAATGAAAGCCGGATCTGCAAACACCATATTGCGGAACGTGCTGCGTGCCGTACTCGCCATACTGGCCATGATGCTATGCATGGCCGGATCAGCGTGCTGACCCGTATCCGTGAGTTGATGCCGGATTACCGCACCGGTCATGAGTTCAAGGTTGCGCAGGGCGATGGGTCTGATGCCGTATTTCTGGTTAATCACCTCTCCCTGTTCCGTCACGCGCAGCGTTCCATCAATGCTGTCGGCCGGCGCTCCTTCAATCCCATTGACCAGGTTGCCGCCGCCGCGGCTGACGGTGCCGCCACGACCGTGGAAGAAGTGCACCGTGACCCCATGCTGACGACCAATGTCCATCAGCTTGCGCTGTGCCTCATAGAGGCCCCAGCGGGCCGCAACGATGCCGCTGTCCTTGCTGCTATCGGAATAGCCCACCATGATGACCTGGCGATTACCACGCCGGGCAAGATGCGCCCGATAGGTATCCAGAGCCAGCAGTTCATCGAGGATGGCCGGGCCGGCCTCAAGGTCCGTCACGGTCTCAAGCAGTGGCGCGACATCCAGGGGCACCGTATCGTCTTTCACCAGCCCCCCGTAGCGCGCCAGTGCCAGTGTGGTCAGTACGTCATCAGCGCCCTGGCTCATGCTGATAATAAAAAGCCCCGTGGCCTGCTCGCCAAAGCGCTGCCTGCCATCCCGAATCGCTGCGAACACGTCCAGCGTTTCGACGCACTGGTCCGATTTCTTGATCAATCCGGGCTCCGGGCAGGGGGCTTGCAGATGGTCGGCCAGGGTCGCACTTCGCTCTCTCTTGCTGCGCTCTGGCCATGCGCTATCGCCCAATAGCTCACCCAGTACACGACGGTGAACCAGTGCATCTTGCCGCGTATCCAGGGTGGCCAGATGGAAGCCAAAGGTCTCGATTTTTGCTTGCAGCCGGCGCACGCCAAAAAGCCCTGCATGCTGCCCCTTGCCGGCTTCCAGGCTCCGTGCCAGCAGAGCGATGTCATCAGCGAAGGCTTCCGGCCCCGCATAATCCGGTTCCTGCTCCCGGATGGTGTTCTCCAGTTTTTGCGCAACAAACTGCAAAAAGCAGCGGTAAGGCATTTCCCGATGGCGAGCCGGAATTTTGCCGTTGCTTTCCGGCATGCTGCGTTCGTAACGAGCCAGCCGCCGTTGCAGTTCCGGATCAAAGCGGGCAACGCCGATTGACTGGCTCAGGTACCGAGCCAGGCGCCGCACTTCGGGCAGATAGCAGCGAATAATGGCCTCTCGTTGCGTGGCCAAGGATTCCGTTAGTGTGACGCCGGAGACGTTCGGGTTGCCGTCCATGTCGCCGCCAACCCAGGAACCGAAGCGGAGCAAGTTGGAAATATTTACCTCGCCGCTGTCCTCACCATAGGCCTTCGCAAGCGCCTGCTGTACCGATTCGAGATAGGGTGGAGCAACCCGGTAGAGAATTTCCGTTAGATAGAACAGGACGTTATCCAGTTCGTCCGCCACGCGCGGTTTGACTGCGGCCACGGCGCTGGTTTGCCAGGCGCTATCGATCGCATCGCGAATCCGGTCCATGGCCTGCTGGTCTTCCTGTGGCGTTAGATCACCGGTAACCCGCTCGGTCAGCCGATGAATGATTGAGTACTCCTTTTCCAGGAAGCTGCGTCGTGTGGCTTCCGTCGGGTGGGCGGTAAAAACTGGTCGAATGCGCAGGTTTTCCAGTACCGGACCAAGTTCTGCCAGCGTTATGCCGGCAGCGGCCAGTGAGTCGAGTGTTGCCTCGAGACTGCCGCGCTGGGCCTCGGCCTCATTCTTTAGATACTCGCGTCGCCGGCGGATACGGTGGGTTTTCTCGGCCAGGTTGACGAGTCGCAGGTAGGTGGAGAAGGCTTTGACCAGTCGCGTGATGGTGTCGATCTCCAGGGCTGCCAGTTGCTGATCCAGCGCCTGCGTATCGCTACTCGCGGACTCGCGCCAGCGAATGGCGGCACTGCGTATGGCTTCCACCTGCTCCAACAGTTGCGGTCCATGCTGGTCCACGAGCGCTTCGCCCAAAAGCTGGCCCATCAAGCTCACATCAGCGCGCAGCGGCAGGTCCTTGGGCGGAAAATCAATTTGGCGGAGTTCTTTCATGGCTATGGGTCTAAGCGGTTTTGGCCACAGGGCAAAGCGCGATGGTTTCCCATCTGTCATGGGGTTGCAAGTGCCAGAGGAAAAAACCGCGTGCTGGCCCTAATCGAGGTAGACGGGATCACCCCCGAGCAGTCGCAGCGTATCGGCGCGTTGCAGCCGGTTAAAGCTGATAATGCCCTGTAATTCCTGCGTGTAGTCGCTGCCTCGTTCCGAATAGGAAGTCAGGGTGGCGGCCAGGGCATGCCCGTCAAGGTCAACGTGTCCTGCGCTCTGTGATCCGCGCTGACGGGCGCGTTGCTGTCGGAACTGGGCATAGCCGGAGTGCGAATTCAGATTGCGCATGTAGGCGCGCACCGAGTCGATAGGGAATGGGAAGGATTTGATGCCATAATCACCTTTGCCTTCCCGTTGCCCGGTGGGTCGCATCCGGTCCTCGCTCCAGTCCCACTGGCCAAACAGCGCATTCCCCTCATGGGCAAAGCGCGAGGTGCCGTAGCCGCTTTCATAGGCGGCCTGACCGAGCGCCAAAGATGCGGGTATCAGATCGATGCGAAGCAGCAATTCATCCAGCATCTCCATGGTGAGGGCTTGCGTACTGTCTGCACTGCTCACGCGATACTGATTTGCCAGTTCCTGAACTTCTGCCCGCGCTTCCTGACTCAGCGGCGCCCGGTTACGCAGTTGCTGGCGGTAGGCCAGCACCGTGTCACGATCGCTAAGAATGGCCTGATTTTCCAGCAGGATAAGGGGCAGGATCACCCGATAGAAAATACTTTTCTTGAGGGCGACGCTCATATCATCAGCCCAGCCGCGGGGAATGGAAACTGCCACGAAGGGCGGTATGCCATCCAACTCACCCGCCTCAATTTTGGCCCCGGTGTAGCCAAGCTGCTCGAAGTAATAGACCAGAAATTCCGAGGTCACATTGACATACAGTTCATAGTCTTCCCGTTCGACCCGTTCCGGCCAGGGCTCGGGTGCGCCGCTGAGGTCCAGTTCTTGCCGCACGCGCATGAACTCGCTCGTGTCATCAATCAGTTGTGCTGGTACCGGAGCGGTGGCTTGTACCTCAAGCGGGTGCTCTTCATGCAGTGTTGCGACCCGTTCAAGCGCTTCGGCGACACTGCGCGACTCCGGTTTCGAAGGGGTCAGTTGTTCCCACAGCAGGCCCACAAGCAGGAGTGCGGTAGCCACTACCAGCAGTAATTTCTGGCTGGTGGAGTGATGTTTGAAGTCGAATAGGGTCACGGTGTTCACCTGTGCAAATGTGTTTCTGCTCCGTCTCATGCTAGCGCAGTCACAAGCGCCCGCACAGGGTGCGGAGCTGTGTCTGTACTCTGGGCAGCCAGCCGGGGCCGAACAGGTTGAGATGGTTGAGTAAGTGATAAAGCTGATAGAGCTGGCGACGCCAGCGGTATCCCGGCGGTAAGGGCCAGGCCTGTT
>JAOZKI010000121.1 GCA_029935455.1 Lysobacterales bacterium
TAGCGAGCGGATTACTGGTTGCCGGTGGATCAGTATATTGGCGGCATTGAGCACGCCATCATGCATCTCATGTATTTCCGCTTCTATCACAAGCTGCTGCGGGATGCGGGCCTGGTGCACTCGGACGAACCGGCCGACCGGCTGCTCTGCCAGGGCATGGTGGTCGCAGAAACCTTCAGCCAGGAGGCGGCGGATGGGTCACGCGACTGGATCAATCCCGCTGACGTGGTTATGGATAGGGACGAGCGCGGCAAGGTGATTGGCGCCCGCCTGGCCAGCGATGGCAGCCCCGTGGCGGTCGGCGCGGTGGAGAAAATGTCCAAGTCCAAGAACAATGGTGTGGACCCGCAGGGCCTGGTGGACCGTTACGGCGCCGATACGGTTCGTCTCTTTTCCATGTTTGCGGCACCGCCGGACCAGTCGCTGGAGTGGTCGGAATCTGGCGTGGAGGGCTCCTTCCGCTTTCTGCGCCGCCTGTGGGCGCTGATCATGAATCACCTGGAGCAGGGCGAGGTGCCGGTGCTGGATGTGGCTGTGCTTACCGATGAGCAGCGCGAACTGCGACGCCTGGTGCACGATACGATTGCCAAGGTGAGTGACGATATTGGCCGCCGCTTTACCTTCAATACTGCCATTGCGGCACTTATGGAGCTGACCAACCATCTGGCCCGCTTCGATGATGAATCGGCGCAGGGGCGTGCCGTTGCCCGGGAGGGCTGGACGGCCATCGTGCAGCTGATGGCGCCGGTCACACCGCATATTTCCGAGGCGCTCTGGGAAGCCCTGGGGCAGGTCGGTGCGCTGCAGGACGCGGGCTGGCCTGAGCCGGATGAGCGCGCGCGGGTCAAGACCGCCGTGCAGCTGGTCGTGCAGGTAAACGGCAAGCTGCGTGCGCGCATCGAAACCGTGCCCGGCTGCGCGAAGGAAGAGGCCCTGGAACAGGCTCTGGCGGAGGCCAATGTGCAACGCTTTATGGAAGGCAAGAGCGTGCGCAAGGTGATTCACGTACCCGATCGCCTGCTGAATATTGTGGTGGGTTGAGATGCGACTCGCTTTGGCCATGCTTGCTGCCTTGCTGCTGAGCGCCTGTGGCTTTCAGTTGCAGACCGATGCACAGCTGCCTCCTCAGGCCGACCGTGTCTACATTGAGATTGCTGATCCCTACAGTGAGTTCAATCGCCGCCTGACGACGCTGCTGGAGCAAAACGGTGTACAGGTGGTGGCTGCTGCTGAGGCCCGTGCGGTGCTGAAGGTGCCGGTCAACCTGGTCATCAAGGACATTGCCAGTATTGGTGACTCTGCCCGGGTTCGCGAATTCCGCCTCACCCATCGCGTGCGCTTTTCCCTGAGCACGGCGCAGGGTGAGCTGCTCGTGCCGGAGCAGAGTCTGCGCTTAAGTCGTGTCATCAGTTTTGATGAGAACGACATTCTCGCGGTGACCCGCGAGGAGGAATATCTGCGTTCGGAGCTGGCCGATACGTTGGCACGTCAGGTGCTGCGCAGGCTGAGTACCGAATCGGTCTGATGCCCCTGCGTCTGGAACAGCTGCCCGCACAGCTCAAGCAGGGTTTGGCACCGGTCTATCTGTTTGGCGGTGAGGAGCCATTGCTGTTGCAGGAGTGCCGCGATCAGGTGATTGCGGCGGCGCGCGCGCAGGGTTTTGAGGAGCGCCAGCTGCTTGAGGTGGAGCGTGGGTTTGCCTGGGACAGGCTGGGCGACGCGAGCGGTGCGCCGTCTCTGTTTGCTGCGCGCAAGATTCTGGACTTGCGTCTTCCTACCGGGAAGCCCGGTCAGGCGGGCGCCAAAGCGCTGAATGCCTGGGCAGCCGACCCAGACCCCGATGTCCTGCTGATGGTGTCCTGTGCCAGTTGGGATGCGGGGTCGCGTAAGGCCAAGTGGGCGCAGAACCTGGAGCAAGCCGGGGTGCGGGTGGATATCTGGAAAATTCGCCCGGAAGAATTGCCCGGCTGGATTCAAGCGCGCATGCAGCGTGCCGGCTTACGGCCGGAACGCGAGGCGGTGATGGTGTTGGCCGATCGACTGGAGGGCAATCTGCTAGCTGCCCAGCAGGAAATAGACAAGCTGGCTCTGTCCCGGGGTGAGGGCGACATCAGTGCCGACGATGTGCTCGAGGCGGTAGCCGACAGCAGTCGCTTTGATGCGTTCCTGCTGGTCGAGCGCATCATGGAAGGTAATCTGGCCGATGGCTTGCGCGTGGCCAGCGGTCTGCGCCGCACCGGCGTACCGATTTTCCTGGTTAGCGGTGCCTTGATTCGCGCGCTACGAACGGTGGAGGCCTATCGTCTTGCCATGCGCGATGGCCAGCCTGAGCGCACGGTCTTTCGTCAGCTCAATGTCTGGCAGAGCCGTCAACCAGCGCTGCGTGATGCGGCCCGCCGACTCAATGGCAAGCGTCTCGCAGATGCCTGGTCCCGCCTGGCCGAGATAGATCGTCAGGGTAAGGGCCGGGCCTTTGGTGATCCCTGGCACAGCCTGGATCATCTGGTAACCCGTCTCTGTGTCTGAGCGGCGGCTGCGCGTATTTTTTGGTGGCACCTTTGATCCGGTGCACCGGGGGCATCTGGCGGCGGCCGAGGACGCCTATGAAGCCTTGCAACCCGATGCTTTCAGTTTTCTGCCTGCAGGGGATCCACCCCACAGACGCGGTACCTTTTCTACGGCGGAGCAGCGTTTGCATATGCTCCAGTTGGCCACTGATCCGTGGCCCGAGTTTGCCATCGACGAACGGGAAATGCAGCGTTCCGGCCCTTCCTGGATGAGCGTGACGCTGGCCAGCTTGCGGGCGGAATTTCCCCGCGATGCGCTGGCTCTGCTGTTGGGACAGGACGCTTTTAACAGCCTGCCTGGCTGGCATGAATGGCGCCAATTACCGGAGCTTGCGCATCTGGTGATCTTGTCCCGGCCGGGCGAGACCCGTGACTATCCCGTGAGCCTGGCCGCTGAGGTAGAAGCGCGCGGCATTGATGAGCCGAGCTTGCTCAGGCAGTCCGCCGCCGGGCGGTTTCTGCCGCTGACGATCTGCCCACACGCCATTTCATCCACCGAAGTACGTGCCCAGGTAGGAGATCCGGCAGCGCTGCGCACGCTGGTCACAGAACCGGTTGCGGACTTTATTGAACAGCACGCGCTCTATCAGCGCTGACGCCTCTTACCTGTGAAAGTCGGGTGTGCTGCGCTATCATAAGCGCGTGTCCATGAAC
>JAOZKI010000085.1 GCA_029935455.1 Lysobacterales bacterium
AAAAGTTTTTGGTAGATCTTTCTTGAACCTAGGCGCGGGTCCTTGCATTCGCCTCCTAGCCTATAGGCGGGATTTTTTGCCGCGAAAAAATTCCTGCGGGATATCTCAATCACTGCTGTCACTTTGGCTCGCTGTCACAGCTGGCCCCGGCGCTTTTGAAAATTTTTTGATGCGTAAAGCAGAGCAGTTGGGCCTCGAGCTTGCTCTTTCGCGCCGGAGCAACACGGTAGGTCTTAAAGAGATGCTTGGAGTATTTTTATCCTTAGCATTTTCTTCGGTCGCACTCGCACAAACCAGCGCCCCGTCGACCTTTGCGTCTGCTTCGCTGCGGATAAGATACTCGCAAGGCAGCTCGCTTTAGCTTTAGCGATGAACGGGATGATGCCCGATCACGATCACGGCCCAGTCACTCTTCGATGCATGCAAAAACTTGGCTCGCTTTGGCATTGAGGTGAATGAACCGCACAGCGGTTCAACGATTAAACCCGAGTGCTTACACGGTTCTGAACTTCGTGGGCCTGTTCTAGTTCATGCGCTGAAAAAATCGATAAATCGTGTTGGTGTCGTCGTCCGATGGTCGATGGCTTGACTAGGTCAACTGGCATGTTGCGTTGTGCGACACCCAGGAACGCTCCAATGAGTTTGATGTAGTGAGCAGGCTTCCTGCAGAAGTCTTCGTAGCAGATGGCGAGGAAACGGTTAGGCATGTGCGCCGCTCCGTAGTCGAGAGCGACGCGATTGGCTCTTATCCAATAGCGTAGTTGATGCACCGGTAGGGGCGCTGCTTGGTCGTACGGAAGGCCGTAGAAGTGACTCCAGTGCCGGGCTTGCCAGGTGTTTTTGCTGAAGGCCATGTCCAGTCCGTTGCGGACCACATGAATATATTTGAACTCAGGAATGCGTGCATTGAGCCCGGGAAGGAACAGATGCGTGTTCGGTTCTTTCCAGCCCCATCGATGACTTTTTTCGATTGGGGTTTCGCTCTCCAGCAGGGATTGCGCATCCACATCCTTGGCGCCACAAAGCCATGACCCTGAAGGTGGTAAGTCGCGTTGGAGCCGCCTGAGCAGCCTCTGCTCATCCTCGCTTAGACGGTCTTTAAGCCCCTTGGTCATGGCGCGGACAAACAGTTCGGTCGAAATTTTGACGTCAGCCGGGTTAGGCGTGTTTGTTAGCCACTGTTGACGCTTGAAAAGTACGGTAAACCAAAGGTTATCCAGAGGCTGATTCAAGCATGCACCAATGCGGATGCCCAAGTGCTGGAGGGTCGCTGCGAAAACGCGAGTCCCGCTACCACCAAGCCCGCCTATGGCAATAGTCATTCCCTAGAACCGCTTACTGTATTCATGAGCAGGAACCTGCGGGCATGCTGGTGTACGGCGCCGAAAAACAGCAGTTCCATCGGTTCTGAGGGTTTGTTCGGTTTGCCTTTAATAGCCATATACTCAGCGTAGAAAGCTTCATGTGGCCGATTGCCCGGAAGCGAATTGGTGGCGCAGCCTCCATGTACTTGGTGAAACACCCCTTCGCCCAAGAGCATCACGCTAGTAATATCCGGCCTGGACACGACCCGGTTTCTGAAGTCATGGTTACACAGACCTCCGCCAGGTGTCTGAAAACGCGCGTCAAATCCACCGATCGCGTCGAAGTCAGACCTATTCATGGCAAACCAACTACACTCTGATGGGAAAGAGCCAAGAAAGCCACTTCTGCTGGAAGGAGCCAATGTTGCGATATTGAATAGTTCGTAGCCGCTGGATTGCCAATCTACGGAGGCCAGCATTTTATCTTCGACTTGTTGGTTATAACCCTCCTGAATAGAACGCGGTTGAATGTCTGGCCCCAGGTGCCACGCGAGTGATGCCACGAATGTTCGTTGTTTAACGCGCATCGCCAGAAGAGTTTGTTGTATCAATCCCGGTGAAGCCATTCGCGCTCCATCTACGATCACCGCAACTTTCTCGCCTTTCGCGAGACGCACTCCGAGATTTACCGCTTCCACGGGCGAAGGTGAGTCGGTTTCGTGATAGTGATAGTGAAAGTTCTTTCCGTATTGACGAACGTCCTCTTCCGTCAACGGTTGCGCAGATCCATTATCGATAGCAATGACTTCATAAGCGTCCGTAGCGATATCGCGCTGATATTCGGAGCTCAGAGAAAATAGGGTACGTCGCGCTTCACGTCGCATATCGTAAAAGATGACGACGATAGACAACTCCGGCCGTTTGAAATTAAAGATCATTTATTTCTCGTTCGAATCGAACTGAGACAGGCGTTGGTAAATCCTGTGTGCTTCTGTGTGCTGCGGCAGTTCACTCTCTATCTGATGATTTGAGGTTCTCAGGGACTCTTCAAAAAAACTGAAACCGTGATCTGGCACGCTCAGGCCTAGCTGTGGGGTCAGTCGTCTAATGCGATCCAGATATTCCGGGCCGCTCAGATCGAAGTTGATTAAGGGAATTGCGCGAGTCGACAGATACTCGCACAGCTTAGAATTGTACTGACACCATAAATCGATGCCTCTTTCTATGGTGAAGCCATTTCTCTTGTTCAATGATTTGGCAACGGCCAAGGGGTGTCGGAATGTGGCGATCAGTCGAACGTCAGGTAAAACCTCTTGCCAGCCCTCGAGTGTGAAAAGCATCCTCGGATCCTTAATCCCCCAAGTCACATCTTGGGGATAAGTCGCCAATATTTCATCTCTGATGCGTCGGTGGTCTTCGGACCAGATGCATGTTTCGGCAGGCGGACAGTCCCACGTTGCTTGGTTATCTCGCAGTATTTGCTCATGGAGTTCGAGAATCGTGAAATTCTCGCGGTTGCCTTTGGCATTGAAACGAGATTTTTGTTTTACATCACCGAGAAACAAGCCAGCCTCTTCCAGGATTCCGGTAAGGCAGCTGGTGCCGCTTCTGTGCATGCCAATTACAAAAATGGGGGTGCCCCGGCGCATGCGCGGTAATGTAAGTGATTATCGGTGGGACTTCAAATGTGCGGACTGCGTTCGTCTGATACGCCTGAAGAAGCCAGAATGCGTCCATCGAGATGGCCGTTTTTATGTGCTTTCCGACCATTTTGAATCTTGGTGTAATAGTCTTAGCCCTAGACTCAAGATAGACTTGCGTGGACAAGCGGCTGAAGCCATCACTATTGAGGCAAGTCGATATCTTCGCCGCGGCAGCGGGGAGCACCGAGAGTATGGGTCGGTGTCGACGCGGGCCCGATCCGGATCGCTCATTCGCTTGCTCACCGATTCAAGGCTGTGTTCCTTTGTGGCCGGTCGTCCTTGGTATTAAGGCATCAAAAAATTTCTGATTCGGGATGGGGATTCTTTATGGCTTTACGACTTTTTGCCCTCTGGGTGCTGTTAATGAACTCTGCGAGTGGTCTTGCGCAGACGGCTTCGAATGAGGTTTCGGCCGCGCCGGCCGAGGCCCTCGAGCTGGTCGCCAGTGACGTGACCAATGCCACTCCGGAGCCCTTCTTCAATGACAGCGTCAGCGCGCCGGTCACCGTGGTCTGCCCCTTTAAGGCGGCGGTGGGCTACGAGGCCGGGGAGGTCAGCTGTGGATTTATTGAGGTGCCGGAAAACCGCAGCGATCCAGACAGCCGCACCATCAGGCTGCTGTTTGCGAAGCTGCATGCGAAAGCCGGTCTCGAGCCTGACGAAGAGGCAGCGGGTGCAAGCACCGATGAGGAAGATGCGCTGGTCCAGCGCGATGACCCGATCGCCTATTTAACGGGCGGTCCCGGAGTTGCGATTCCTCCCTATGTTGAGCGCTTTCTTGAGCATGATCTTCTGAAAACCCGCGATATTTATATCCTGCAGCAGCGCGGTATTGAGGAAAGTGGCGCTTTTTGCCCGTTTTTCGGCACCCTTCGACCCGAGCTGAGTACGGCCAGAAGCATGCGGGAAAGAGAGCTGGAAACGGCCCAGCGCATGCAGGACTGCCTGCGCGCAGCGCGCGCCCGCGGCATTGATATTACCGCCTACAACACGCTTGAAAATGCCCGGGACGTGCGTGCGTTCCGACGCGCCATGGGTTTCGGTCAGTGGAATGTATGGGGAATTTCCTACGGCTCACATCTCGGCCAGATGCTGGCGCAGGTGGATCCGGAGGGCGTTCGGGCCCTGGTGCTTGATGCGATCGTCCCCAACAACCTGCAGGAGTTGATGCGTCTCGGGAAATGGATGTCGCTGGATTTCCAGCAGCTCTTCGAACGCTGCGAGGCCACTCAGGGCCCCCATTGTGAGGGCCTGGAGGCGCGCTTTGAGGCATTGCTGGACGCGCCCCACCTGCGCGTCGAGGCGGCTGACAAGGAGGTTTTCCCCAGCGGCGAATTCTATCTGCCTCCCTTTATCGGCCCCTATGTGGCTTTCATGATGATGTATGAGCAGGACAAGTACCCGGCGCTCCCCGCCGTGCTGGATCACCTGTTTAGCAAAATAGAGCGCGGCGATGCCGACCTTTTCACCGGTGTTGGGAGCATGCTGGCAGCCGGTGGTGATCAGGGCATGAGCACCGCTATACGCTGTAATGATGGCTATTTCCAGGCTGCGGCAGATGACTGGCCCAAAGATCAGGAAGCCTATCCCCGTTTGACCTCTGCCATTTCTTCCCTGGAAGGTAGCCGAGCCTTGGCCCAGGCCTGTATCGATAGCGGCGTGCCACCGCGTGACCGTGCTGACTATCAGTTGGTGCAGTCAGCCATTCCCACGCTGATTGTTAATGGGACCTGGGATCCAATCACACCAGCGCCGCTGGCGGAGCTGATCGCACCGGGGTTCAGCAATGGCCGACTGATTCTCGTGCCCTATGCGGGGCACGGTCCGACGCGCTCCATGAGCGAGTGTGCCGGTGAGGTTATGGGCGCTTTCTATGACGATCCGCAGCAAGATCTCGAGACCCTCGATGCCACCTGCTTTGAGGAAGGCCCGGGCGCACCGGAGTTTATCCGCTACCAGACCAGCGACCTGCCGCTCATGGCGGCCACCCTATTGGCCCAGGATGAGAAAAAGCCGCTGGCTCTGGCCGGTTTTAGCGCGGGCATGTCTGCGCTGGTGCTGGTGATCAGTTTGCTGGTCATACCCTTTGGCGTGGTTTCGCGCTGGGAGGCGAAGGGCACCGCGCGGGCCCTGGCCATCGGTGACAGCGGCACGCGTTGGCTGGCATTTCTCGTGGCCACAACCGCTGTTGCTGGCTTGAGTTTGTTGGCGGCCGGAGCTGCCAAGGCCTACAAGGTGGCGGAGGAATCACTGATCGCAGGCCTGGCTGCGCCGGCGCCGCTGGGGAGCTGGTTCTTGCTGCTGGCCGCGGTGCTGGGCCTGGTCCTGTTTTGGCGGACCATCGCACTGCGCCGCAGGGGTCCATTACGCATCGCGACTTTGCTGGGTTTTCTGCTTATCGCTGTCGCCGCCATCGCGCTCTTTGTTACGGCCTGGCGCTGGGATCTGGGGCCGTTTGGCTAGTTGGCTTCGATGCCCCCGGCCGGGCGTGGCGGGGGCGGGCTTTAAGCTTATGCTCCGGGGCGCGGCGTACTCGTGCCCGGCGTTTCACTGACGGCCTATTGGAAGTCCCGGGGAATTGATTCTTCCCAGTGCTTCTCGCGGAACAGGGTGCCGTTCAGATAGGCGCGGCGCTC
Source organism: Lysobacterales bacterium (assembly GCA_029935455.1). Taxonomy (GTDB): domain Bacteria; phylum Pseudomonadota; class Gammaproteobacteria; order Xanthomonadales; family SZUA-36; genus Marinihelvus. The sequence continues at coordinate 5,644 of JAOZKI010000085.1, forward strand.
GAAGCGCAGGTGGAAATTGTCCCAATCGCTTCTCAAGCGCACGGTCTGTTCAAAGCGCAGTGTCCGGCCATCATTCAGATTCTGGCTAAGCGCGTAGCTGCCGAGCACCTGGCTCTGCGCCGGGTTCCTGTCCGAGGTCTGGTGTTCGAGGGTTTCTTCAAAGCGTTCCGTGCCCCAGGGATAGCTGGTGCCGCCGGAGTTTCGGGCCACGCCCCGCGCCCGGCCGGTGAGCGGATCGCGGTCAATGGCGTTGAGCGCGGCGTAGCCCGTGACATTGCCCGCGTCCAGCGTGGTAAAGCCGGGCAGCTCAGGATCGTCAGCCGGCGACGCAAATTCCGGCCGCCGTTCCGGCCCCGCTGGTATGACCGGCAGAGACAGCCGAGCACCCTGATCTCCACCGACCGCCAGCCTGGAGCGGAAAGGCTCGCGCGTGGGCCAGAGCATGGGCCACTGACTGTGACTGATGGCCACGCGGATACGATGGCCCGGCGGAAAGGTCCAGGAGGTGAAGTGCAGCGCCAGCGCCAGCTGCATCTGCTCACCCGGAATGATCGCTTCCGGCCTGCGCGCCGAGTTCCGGTGGGTGCCGTTCAGGGCCGCCCCGGCGACCTGGGTCACCGTGCCGTCCGGTGCAACATCTGAGATCCGTACCACCCAGTTGCCACGCGTGGCACTGGCGCTGGCCGGCAAATGCACCCGCGGGCGGCCCAGAATTTCCACCGCTGCTGCCAGCGGGTGACTGTCGTAGACCAGACTCTCATCGTCCATGGGCTGTTGATCCGGTGCTATCGAGCCCCACCACATGGTCGGACCGCCGCCTTCCAGACCCACCGAAGCCACATAGTCCAGCTCATGCACGGCTTCGCTGCCAGCCTGGCGCGCCAGTGCGCCATCGCCGTTCAGGTGCCAGGTCTGCCAGTCTGTGCGCGCCAACGGCCAGCCATCTTCCCAGCGCCAACGACCGGGTACCGTTGCAAGAGACGGATCCGGTGCGTGGTGATCGCGGATAAAGACGGCGAAGCGCGGCTCTTCAAGAATGCCGGTTTGCCGGCCGCGCAGGAACTGATCGAACCAGCGCACCGCCTCACGACGCCATTCCATGGCCGGCCCGGGCCAGGCGTTATGCGGGAAATAGTGGTCCCAGGGCCCAATCATCGCCTTGCTCGGCGCTGCCGCATGTTGGAGCTGTCGCAGCAGGCTGTTGCGGTAGCCGTCATACCAGCCGCCAATATGAAATCCGGGCACGGTGAGTTGCTGGTACTGACCACGGGCAGAGGCGCGGTCCCAAAAGGGACCATCACGCTGCTGGCGCAGGTAGGTAAAGACGCTGGGCTCCCGCTCAAAGCGCTCCGTCACCCAGCGCTCATCGAGCGTGAAGGCCGGCGCGCCAGGCATGGCATTGTAAAGATCGTGGCTCATCATCCAGGAATCGGTGTGCATGATGCCATCGATGTAATGCACGTCTTCCGCATAGAGGTAGTCGGTCGCCATGAGCGCCACGTAGGCTTTCAGCGCCGGAGGCGCACGCAGCGCCAGCTGAATGGCATTAAAGCCGCCCCAGGAAATGCCAAACATGCCAACCGCACCGCTGGACCAGGGCTGGGTGGCCAGCCAGTCGATGACGATCTCGCCGTCGTCCAGCTCGATATCCGAGTATTCGTAGGGAATGGTGATGCCTTCGCTTTCACCGGTGCCGCGAATGTCTACCCGAGCCACCGCATAGCCAGCCCTAACGAAATAGGCGTAGAGCGCGAGGTTGCGCGCGCGGGATTCCGCTTTGCGGTATGGCAGATACTCCAGCAACACCGGCAAGCGCTGCTCCGCCGCCCGGTTTGCAGGCCGGTACAAATCCACGGCCAGGTGCACGCCGTCGGGCAGGGCGATGCGGTGCTCCGTGCGCTCGATTCCCGCCACGGTCTCGGCCCTTGCGGTCAGGCTCACCAATAGCAGCGCTGAAAGCGCAATGATTCGCTGCAGGGTCCCATTCATGCGGTCAGTCTAGCGTACCGCGCAGGGCGCTTGCCTGATCTGCACCCACTGTTGAGTACCAGTGAATTATCATGGCCCATGAGCCAACCGGCTCGGTCACCTTCTCGCCCCCGGGGGTCAGCAAGCATGGAAGCAATGATCACCCTCGTCGGTTTTCTCGGCGCCGGCAAAACCACCGTGCTGAAAGCGCTGCTGGAGTCCTATCTCAATGCGAGTTGGGACCCCTATGTGATCCTGAACGATTATGAAAATGCGCTGCTGGATGCGCAGCAGCTGGATGCCCGGCTTGGCGCCAGCCAACTCCGCCCTCTAAACGGCAGCTGCATCTGTTGCAGCGGTATTGCGGAACTGCGTGAGTTTGTGAACCGCATTCCGGCGCGGGCTAGGGGCATTACCCTGATCGAAGCCAATGGCACCACCAATGCCTGTGATCTCATGGGTTTTCTGGGCGTGGGTATCGATCGCCGTTTCCTGCCACCGGTACAGATCTCCGTGGTGGATGTGAAGAACTGGCAGCAACGGGGCGTCAACAATGAATTGGAGGCCAGTCAGGTTCAGGTGTCATCCCTGATTGCCCTGAGCCATACGGAAGAGGCCAGCGCGGCACGGATGGCTGCCGTGCGTGAGCAATTACACAAACTGAACCCCAGTGCGAGCATCGTCAGCACCAATGAATTGCACATCGAGCGCTTACCAGCGCTCCAGCCATCGCCGAATCGGGGGCGCAAGATTGAGCATGAGAAAAGCCACTGGGCCTCCTGCTCCGTGGACTTGCCAACCCTCCCGGACGAGACCTGTATCCATGAGATCTGTGCGCAGCTACCGGCTAGCATTCTGCGTATCAAGGGCTTTACGGCGATAGGCGGGCAGTCTGGACGTACCTATTTTGAGCGACTGGCGGACGGCAAGGTGCTGATCCGTCCTTTCCGGGGCAGCGCCCTGACCGCGCCCAAACTCCTGACCGTCGGTCCCGGCAGTGATCCAAAGGTGCTGGAAGCCGCGATCGCTTCCAGCCTGGAGGCGGCCGTCAGCCGTGCCCGTTAGCGTTACAGCCGGGCGCTTTCAGCCGTTTATACTGCGTTCTGGTACCGTTGGGTGGCTGGGTGCTGCGACGTCACCCTTGGGGGCGATACCACCAGTCGTCGCATGCGACGGCGAGCAGGAGCAATAACCATGACGGCAACAAGGAAATTCCGCTTCATCAGTTGGGCGCTGCTGGCGCTGGCGACTGCATCCGGTCTGGGCGTTCAGTCTACGAGCGCGGCGCCGCTGGTGGAGAGCTACGATTTGGGCCGAGGTGCGGTGAGTCTCTATGGCCCGGAGACTGCCGATCCGGGCCAGCCTCTACCCCTGGTGGTCGCGCTGCACGGTTTTACCGGCTCCGGGCTGGGCAATGCGCTTTATTTTGGCCTCATCGATCAGGTGGAGCTGCGCTCTTTCTACCTGTTGACGCCGGATGGAAGCACCAATCCTGATGGTGATCGCTTCTGGAATGCCACGCGGGCCTGCTGCGATTTCTTTAACAGCGAAATTGATGATGTGGCCTACCTGGAGCAGTTGGTCGAGGCCGTGCGCGCAGATTTTGCCGTAGACCCAAGCCGGATCCACTTTATGGGGCATTCCAACGGCGGCTTCATGTCACACCGCATGGCCTGTGAGAAGTCGGAATGGGTAGCGTCCATCGTTTCTCTGGCCGGTGCCGGCTATGGAGACGCTGAGGATTGTGCGCCGAGCCAGCCGGTGCATGTGCTGCAGGTGCATGGCACAAGGGATTTCACCATCTCCTATGACGGCGGCTGCATATTCGGTAACTGTTATCCCAGCGCCGAAGATACGATCGCGCAATGGGCAGCACGCAATGAATGTGATGACCTGTTGACCGTTGCGGATGACGCTTTCAACCTTGATTGGAGCATCTTCGGTGATGAGACCACGGCCACTGCCTATGAAACCAACTGTGCCGGCGCTGGCTCAGCCAGCCTGTGGACCATGACACGATCGGGTCACTCACCGCGCTTTGCCTCCGGTGGCCTGGTTGAAAACCATCAGTTTTCCCAGCGCACGCTGGACTGGCTCTTTGCTCATCCCAAGGTGAATCCCACATCCCTGCAGGTGGACGGCTTGTGGTACGACCCGGCGACGGATGGCTCCGGCTTCAATATCGTGAAAACGGCCTTTGGCTATGCCATTTACTACTACGGCTATGAAAACAACGCGCGCTTTTGGCTGACCAGCGCACTCTACGACGGCGAGTTTTACCGGGACGAGGCCGTGCAATTGGAGGTGTTTGCCGGACCGCTTGGGCAGGGCATGCTGGCGAACCCGGTGAAACCAGAGGATTTAGAGCTTTGGGGCACGCTCACCCTGACGTTCAGTGACTGCGCAGTAGGCACGGCGCAGCTTGTGGGCCGGGATGAAAGCGTGATCAGTGAATTGAGCCTGCTCGCACCCAGTAGCGGTAATCTTTGTG
>JAOZKI010000086.1 GCA_029935455.1 Lysobacterales bacterium
ACTGCCGGACGCGGCGCTGGTGTTCGATGGCGAGACCCTGGTGAATCTTGAGCTGGGCGTTAAGGGCACCCTGCTGGACGGCCGTTTACAGCTCGCTCTGGCCCTGTTTCGCCAGGACCGCGACGAGGTGCAGGTCAAGCAGTCCATCGTGATTGCTGATGCGAGCGGTGCCTGCCCCTGTGAGTTTGTGGACAGCCTGCAAAATGCCGCTGGCGGACTGAATCAGGGTCTGGAGCTGGAACTGGACTGGCTGGCCACGGATCGCGTGCGGGTGTTTGGTTCCCTGGGCCTGCTGGACACGGAATATCAGGATTACCTGAGCTTCGCGCATACGGAAGCGGATCCTGAAAACGGCATTGCCTATGATCTTAGCGGTCGTGCTCAGGCGCATGCGCCGGACTGGCAGGCGACGCTGGGGGCGCAGTTCTACCTTAGCGATGCCTGGTCGGTGATTGCCGATTTGGAGGCGAAGGATGCCTTTTACACCTCCGCCAACCACAATGAGCAAACCGACAGCTTCACCCTGCTCAACCTGCGCTTGCAGTGGTCAGAGGGCCCCTGGAGCGTGGCCCTGTGGGGCCGCAATCTGGGCGATGAAGATGTTAAGACCCGGGGTTTCGGTGGCTTTGGCAACGACCCGCGCAAGTTCTATGCGACGGAGCCCTATTTCCAATTGGGTGAGCCGCGCGTTTATGGCCTGCAAGTGGCGCTGAGCTACTAGCCCTGGCTGGGAATCGGGGGATTCTCGGTCAGGCTTTTGTAGAGGCGCTGACAGGGCCGGGTGCTACCGCGCAGCCGGTCCCACAGCCCCTTGGCCACAATGGACAGACCGGCGGTGGCTGCCGCCGCGCTGCCGTAGATGAGCGTGCCTTTCGGGTCGATGACCGGCGTAGGTTGGGCCATGCTGCCTTCGATGCGCACGAAGGGGTTCAGCAACTCGGTTAACTGGGCGTTGAGCAAACGTGTTGGCGTCGCCTGGAAGCCGAAGGACAAACGCTCATCGTTCAGGTTCAATGTGCCGCTGGAAAGAATCAGAATCTTTGTGGTTTGCAGCGCGATCAAAGGCATGGTGCTTAGCAGGCCATCCTCGATATGCAGATCGGCGGCGAAGCACTTCAGTTCCGTTGCCTCGCGAACTTTCAAGCCCGGAATAATGGTGGTGAACACCTGCTCCAGAAACGAGTAGTTCAAGGCCCCCAGTCCCTTGCCGGGGAATATCCCTGGTTCCGCTGTCAGCACCAGCCGGCCATCGAGCGTTGCCGCCAGTTCGCGCAGACCGCCACCGGTGGCGCGTAAGCGGGCTTCACCATTGAACTGCGGCAGTGTGGCCGGATCTGCCTGGTGCCAGTCGGCCCGGTTCGGTGTCAGGTTTTTGGCGCTGATGTCCAGCGCCAGGCTAGCGCTGTCTTTGCTCACTGGCTGCAGCGACCCGCTTACCTCGAAATTGCCCATGAGCCCCCCGGAACGGAGCCGATCCAGACGGATCGCACCGTCTCGAAGGGTCGCCTTGAGCAGTACGTCAGACAGGATGCGACGGGGCGTTTCCAGCGTGGCGAAGTTGAGATCAAGCTGGGCGTTGAACTGGCTCAGAGCTGCCAGCGGTAGCGGCAGATCGGGGATCACTCGTCCGTCGTCCGCCGGTGGTTCTGGCGCCGGCGAAGCGGCGTCCTCAAGTAGCAGCGGCCTGAGATCGAGCCGTTCCGAGCCCAGCGCCAGCGTCAGCACGGGCAGCGCTTCACTCAGGTCCATTTCGGCGCGCCCGCTGATGGTGGAGTGGGCCACGCGAAGCACCAGCGGGTTAAAGGCAAAGACTTCAGGTTGCAGGGCAAAGGTTCCGTCCAGCTGCACCGCCTCCGCGGGCAAGCTTTCGTTGTCCCAGGATCCCAGGTCGGCGAGACTCGGGATGCTCAAGCCCAAATGGAACTCACCGCTGGCGCGTTGTGCCGGATCAGAGGTGATGCCTTCAAGACTGAGCCGCGCCTGACCGAGGGCCAGGCTGGAGCGTTTGATCGTCCAGGTACCCCGCGTGACGCTGGCATCCAGCTGTAGTTTGAAATCCTGCGCCGCGAAGCGGAAGTCGCCCAGTCGCGGCAGGGTGCGGCTCAGATCGGGCCCCTGAGCTTCGATCTGAAATTTCGCCTGATCAAGACTGGCGGGCCAGGGTAACAGCAGCGCTCCCGTTACGCGCGATGCCCCCAGTTCGAGCTTGAGCTGGTCAATCGACAGCTGAGCCCCGTTGCGCCTGACGCGTCCCGCAGCGCTCCAGGCACCGGCGGGAAGTTCGAGGTGTAAGCTGTTGCGCAGCAGTTGCTGAAGATCGGTACCTGCCGCGTTCAGGGTCAGATCCATGCCCGCCAGGGATGCCTGCAGAGGCAACAAGCCACGGGTTTCCAGTTTGGCGTCGCCGGCGCTGAGTTGCGGATCGACAAGCTGCAATTTCTGGCCGTCTCCGGTCAGTGTGGACCGGAACCGGAACGGTACCGGACGGGGTTGCCAGCCACTGACAAAGGGTGCCAGGGTGTGGGCCAGGTTAGCGCCGGACAGATCCAGCTGCAGGGACGTAGTAGCGCTGGACAAGGGACTGGCCAGTACGCCATCCAGGGTCAGTTTTGCCCCCTGGGCGCCGACCAGCTGGGCCGCATTTATGCGCACCCCGGCTGGTTCTGCTTTGAGCTCACCGCGTAACCTAAACGGCGTCGGCTCCAACATCGGCAAATCGAGCAGCGTGGCCAGCGTGTTGGCGTTTTGGCCTTGAATATCCAGAGTCAGTTCACTGCCCAGATAGCGTTCGGCGTCGCTGATCGTGCCGGTCGCATGCGCCGACCCCAGATCGGTCTCCAGGGTGAGGTCCAGGGCCCCGCGTCGGCTGGCCTGTGGCGTCAGTGAGCCATGCAGCCGATAGGGACCGCGAAACAGGTCTGGTAGCTTCACCAGTGGGCGCAAGCTGGTCAGCTCCGGCCCGGCCAGCTGCAGTTGCAGGTGACCCGCGTGCATTTTCGGAAATTGATCCAGCGTTCCATCCAGGGTCAATTCATTGCCAGCCAGGGCCAATCGCAGCTTGTTGATACGGAGCAAGGGACCCTCGCGGTAAACCGTCCCCGTCAGCGCCAAGCCCCCATCTACATCCAGGTCCACACCGGCCAGGCGCAGCAGCGAGCGAGCACTGGGACCTTTTACATCAGCGCTCAGACTCAGTTGGTCCAGGTCCTGCAGTCCCGCGCTGCGCAGCGCCAGCATCAGATCCAGGCGCCCGAGCTGTCCTTCCAGCGAGGCCTGCCAGTCCTGCGCCCGGGCGCCGCTGGTCAGCCGCAGGTCATAGGGCCGCTGCGGGTCCTCTGCCTGCGGCGCGAAGCCCAACAGTGTTTCCAGTGTTTGCAGGTCCGGACCTTTAAGCTGCAGTTGCAGCTGCGGTCGGTTTGGCGCGGCCAGTTGGTCAATGGTGCCCGCGCCGTTGATCTCCAGGCTGCCGATTTGCCCTTCTCCCTGAAACCGCACTTCGCCCGCCTCCAACAGCTGCTTGAAGGGGCCGACGGTGCCCCGATAGGCCAGCTTTTGTTGATTTAAGGCACCATTAGCATCCAGGCGCAGCATCGCTTGCGCATCTGTTTCCAGGGTCAGCCCCAGCAGCGTGAGATGAATGGGTACATCGCGCGCCGGATCGCGCAGTACGCCCTTGAAATCGCGGACCTCGGCGCTGCGGATCAGAACAGGGAGAGCGGACGCTTCACTGGCTGCAGGCTGTTCCGCTGCGCCAGTGCTCAGGTTGTTGCTGCCGTCGGCACGCCATTGCAAGGCCAGACGGGTGCCTTCCAGCTCAAGACGATTTAACAGCACGGGCCCCTCGCGCCACAGGGAGGCGAGCATCAGGCTGCCACTGAAGCGTTCAATGGCGAGCAGTTCCGAGTCATCGGCCCAGTCGCTGTTGGCAATGCGCAAGCCGCTACCGCTGAACTGCAGCTCCCTTCCGAGCCGAACGGAAAGCGTTGCAAAGGTCAACTCACGCTCAAGGGCTTCGGAGGCAAACGCCTCAATGGATGACTGGAAGCGTCCCAGGTCCGAATTCCAGAGCGCCACGCCGGTCAGCAGCAGCACCGCCAGCAGCGTGAGGACCAGTCCTAAAAAGACGCGCAATATCCGCATGGCTTAAGCATAGAAGACTGGCGCCGGCATAACGAGCCTGGGCGCTGAGAAAAATCCTTCACATAACTTTCGCATGGGGTGGTGTTCTACGGCCGCAATGCTGGTTAAGATGCAGGGTAACGATTTGTGATGTGAGTGTTCTACCGTGTGTTCTATTTTTGGCATCCTCGAGCTGGAGGATGCAGGCCGCCAGGAGCGGCACCGTGCGCTGCGCCAATCGCGCTTGCTGCGCCATCGTGGCCCTGACTGGAGCGGCAGCTTTACCCACCCGCACGCGGTACTGGCGCATGAGCGGCTGGCTATCGTAGATGTCAATACGGGCGCCCAGCCCTTGCTGTCCGCAGACGGCGACTGCGCGCTGGCGGTGAACGGGGAAATTTACAACCATCAGGCGCTGCGGGAAGGCGTGCTGCAGGACTACCCCTTCACCACGGCGTCGGACTGCGAAGTCATCATTCCGCTCTATCAACGCGAGGGAAGAGACTGCCTGCAGGCGTTGCGCGGCATGTTTGCGTTTGTGCTCTATGACGCGGACCGTGACCACTGGCTGATTGCCCGAGACCCCATTGGCATTATTCCCCTCTATACCGGACGTGATGAGCAAGGTCATCTCTATGTGGCCTCGGAAATGAAAGCCCTAATGGAAGTCTGCACGCAGGTCGAGGAGTTTCCGCCAGGGCATGCCTGGCAAAAGGGCGAGCCAGCGCCGACGCCCTACTTCCATCCTGCCTGGCAGGATTTTGACTCGGTGGCTACCGAGGAAACGTCGCGGGGAGCCCTATTTGATGCGCTGGATGCCAGCGTACGGTCACACCTGATGAGTGATGTGCCCTATGGCGTCCTGCTGTCCGGTGGGCTCGATTCCTCGCTAATTGCGGCCCTGGCTGCGCGGCATGCGGAACGGCGTATCGAAGACGACGAACAGACCCGTGCCTGGTGGCCGCGGCTGCATTCCTTTGCCGTTGGCCTTGAGGGCTCTCCAGACCTGGCGGCGGCGCAGCATGTGGCTGACGCCATTGGCACCGTCCATCACGGCTTTACCTATACGATTCAGGAAGGCCTGGACGCGTTGGAAGAGGTGATTTATCACCTGGAAACCTATGACGTAACCACCATTCGCGCCGCGACGCCTATGTATCTGATGGCACGAAAAATTCGCGCCATGGGCATCAAGATGGTGCTCTCCGGCGAGGGCGCGGACGAAATCTTCGGTGGCTATCTGTACTTCCACAAGGCACCGGATGCGCGCGCCTTTCACGAAGAAACCGTGCGCAAGGTGCGGCGTCTGCACCAGTTTGACTGTTTGCGCGCAAACAAGGCCATGGCGGCCTGGGGTGTTGAGGCACGCGTACCGTTTTTGGATCAGGACTTTCTCGACTTCGCCATGAGCCTCAGACCGGCGGACAAGATGGTGCCGGCCGACGGCATGGAAAAGCAGCTGCTGCGTGAAGCGCTGGGGCACCTGCTTCCGGATGCGGTGGCCTGGCGGCAGAAAGAGCAGTTTTCCGATGGTGTGGGCTACGGCTGGATTGACGCGCTGCGCGATCATGCCGCAGCTCAGGTCTCCGATCTCGCCTTGGAACAGGCGGCGCAACGCTTCGTGCACAACCCGCCGGATACGAAAGAGGCCTATTTTTATCGCACCCTGTTTGAGCAGCACTTTCCTCTGCCCAGCGCGGCTTTGTGTGTGCCGGGCGGAAAATCCGTGGCCTGCTCGTCCCCCGAGGCCATGGCCTGGGATCCGGATTTTGACGCCATGGCTGATCCCAGCGGCCGGGCCATGCGCTCCGTGCACAAGGAAGCCTACTGATGCTGGTGCAGAAGTTTGGCGGCTCTTCCCTGGCGGACGTGGCCGGTTTTCAGGCCTCGGGCGCCCTGATTCGCGAGTATGCCAGCAAGGAACCCGTGGTCGTGGTGTTGTCTGCGGTTTACGGGGTAACGAATCTCCTGATCGAAGCCATTGATCTGGCCGTTGCCGGCGAGGATGCAGAGTCCGCCGTGGCAGAGATTGGCCGGCGTGAGCAGGCCATTATTGATGGTCTGGTGGCGGAAGGGCTTGATGCTGCCGAGCTGCAGCGCGTGTTGGACGCGCGCCAGGAGCGCTTGCGCAAGCGGCTGGCCGGTATCAGCCTGCTGGAGAACTGTCCTGACGAAAGTCGCGCTGAAATTCTCGCCTCTGGTGAGAACCTGTCCAGTCGTCTCATGGCCGAGGTGCTGCGTCTGCAGCAGATTGATGCGCGCTGGTCCGACTCAGACGTGTTGCCGCCGGCCAATGACAGTTGGCTGGACTCGCTGATTGATATCGATGCCGCGCGCGATGCCTTGCAGGCCAGACTGGCCGAAGGTGCGCGGGTGCTGGTGCTGCCTGGTTTTCATGGCCGCAATGCCGCCGGTGCCTATCAACTGATGGGGCGGAATGGCTCGGATTATTCCGCCGCCGCCGTCGCTGCCGCCATCAATGCGCGTAGCTGCCAGATCTGGAAGGATGTGGACGGGTTTTTTACCGCCGACCCTTCCCTGGTGAGCAATGCCCGGGTGTTGGCAGAAGTGTCCTATGCAGAAGCCATGGAGCTGTCTTTCTACGGCGCCGGTGTGATCAGTTCCAAGGCGCTGGCGCCGCTGGCAGCGGCGCAAATCCCCTGCGAGATCCGTAACACCTACCAGCCGCAGCTGCCCGGCACCCAGGTCCATGGCGCTGCCAGTAGTGCGGCGGCGGTGCGTGGCGTGTCACTGCTCGATCATGTGGCAGCCATCACCATTGCGGGCAGCGGTCTGCGTGGGCAGGTGGGTGTGGCGCATCGTGTCATGGGGGCACTGGCGCAGCGCAAGATTTCCGTGCTGCTGATTGTGCAGTCTTCATCGGAATACTCCATCACCCTGTGCGTGCGCACGGAGGAAGCCGACACGGCCCGTAAAGCACTGGAAGATGAATTCCACTTTGAGCTCTTGCATGGCCTGGTCAGCGCCATCACGGTGCAGGCAGAGCGGGCTGTGGTGACGCTGGTGGGCGATGGTATGAAACATAACCGGGGCCTGGCGGCGCGCTTTCTTACCGCCAACTCTGCTGCCGGCGTGAACGTTGAGGTCATTGCCCAGGGCTCCACCGAGTGCGCTATCTCGCTGGTGGTCGAGCGCGGCGATGCTGTGGCTGCCACCCGCGCCAGCCATACGGCATTTTTCAGTCATACCAGCCATATCGACGTCATTTTGCTGGGTTGCGGCAATGTCGGTGCCCAGCTTTTAGCCCAGTTCGAGCGACAGCGCGAACAGTTGGCAGCCAAAGATCAGGAGCTAAAGGTGCGGGCCATTGCCAACAGCCGGCAGCTGTTGGTGGCGCGAGATGAGATCGATCTGCAGGGCTGGCAGTCGCAGCTGGAAGAGCAGGGCAAGCCCTACACGCTGGAGCAGGTGCTGGCCATCAAGGATCAGCTGGGTTTGCTCAATCCGACCATTGTGGACTGCACCACGGATGAGTCGCTGGCAAGCGCTTACACGCAGCTTCTGGGCGCCGGTTTTAACGTGGTTTGTGCCAATAAGAAGGCCAATACGCTGGATATGGCCTACTACCGGTCGCTCCGCGAAACGGCGGCGGCGAACGCCTGCCGGTTTCTCTATGAGACCAATGTGGGTGCCGGCCTGCCGGTCATCGATACCTTGCTGGGCCTCATGCGCTCAGGCGACCAGCTGCGCGTGTTTCAGGGCATCCTGTCCGGTTCCCTGTCCATGATCTTCGGTTTGCTGGAGGACGGGCACAGTTTTTCTGATGCGGTGGCAAAGGCCATGGCGCTGGGCTTTACGGAGCCGGACCCGCGCGATGACCTGTCGGGCATGGACGTGGCGCGCAAGTTGCTGATCATAGCCCGTGAAGTGGGCCTGAATTTGGAGTTGCATGACATCGTGGTTGAGCCCGTGATCGCGTCTGGCTTCGCCAGCGATGCGGAGGTCGCCGATCTGCCTGAGCGTTTGCGGGCGCTGGATGGCGAGTTTGCGGAGAAAGTGAAGGCTGCCTCGGCCGCGGGTGCGGTCCTGCGCTACGTCGGCCGCATTGAAGCGGGCCAGGCGCGGGTTTCTGTCGAAGCCGTGCCGGCCAGTGAGCCTCTGGGCTCGATTCGAGACGGCGAAAATGCCCTCGTTATGCTGACCGATTACTACCAACCCATTCCTATGGTGCTGCGCGGCTATGGTGCCGGCGGCGCGGTCACCGCAGCCGGGGTATTTGCTGACGTCCTGCGCACGGCCTGGCGACCACTGGACCAATAAGGATTCCCTCTATGAACGTATTTGCGCCCGCATCCATCGGTAATCTGTCGGTTGGCTTCGACGCACTGGGCCTGGCCCTGCACGCCATCGATGGTGAGGTTTTGGGTGATGTGGTGCGGCTGCGCGGTAGCCGACATCATGACTGGCTGCTGGAGGTCACCGGGCCGTTTGCGGATGCCCTGCCGACCGACCCGGAAAGCAATATCGTGATGAGTTCCTGCAGACGCTTCGAGCGTCGGGTACGCGCTCTGGGTAAGGAGATTGAAACGCTGCAGGTCACCCTGGACAAACGCCTGCCCGTGGGCAGCGGTTTGGGATCCAGCGCCAGCTCCATTGTGGCCGTGCTGGTGGCTCTGAATCGCTATTTTGGGCGTCCTCTGAATCGTCCGCAGCTGTTGGAGCTGATGGCCGAGATGGAAGGGGCCATCAGCGGGGACATCCATTTGGACAACATCGCGCCCAGCCTGCTGGGCGGCTTGCGTCTGTGCATGCCGGACGGCCGGAGCCAGCATGGTTTGCCCTGGCCCGGTGGCTGGCAGGTGCTGGTGGCCTGGCCGGGTACGCGCATGGAAACCAAGATGGCGCGTGACCTGTTGCCTGACAAGTTGCGGCGCTCGACGGCGGTGGCCCATGGCGCCCAGTTTGCACGCTTTGTCCATGAGCTCTACAGCGGTGACCCGCGGGACGCGGCGGAGTGCCTGGTTGACCTGATCGCTGAGCCCTGGCGCAAGGACCTCATACCCGGCTTTGAAGCGGCGCGCGATGCGCTGATGGGTATGGGTGCCCTGGCGTTCGGCATCTCCGGTTCCGGTCCGACGGTTTTTGCCATTGTCGATGACAGCCGCGTTGCTGAGCAGGGCAAGGCCTGGTTGCAGGATCATTTTCTCAGTGGGCCGCGCGGTTTTGTTCGTCTTTGTCGCGCTGATCTGGCTGGTGCGCGCCTGCTTGAGCAGGCCTGATCACCATGCACTTCGTTAACCTCAAGCATGCGCAGGATCGTGTGGATTTCGCCACGGCGGTGCAGCGTGGTCTGGGCATGGATCGCGGTTTGTATTTTCCTGCCACCATTGAGCCCCTGGCGGACATACCGGGCTTGTTGGCGCTGCCCTTTATCGAGCGTAGTGCTCAGTTGCTGGCCCGGCTAACGGGACTTTCTCCCGACTTGACAGGCACACTGGTTGAACAGGCTTTTGACTTTCCTATCGAGCAGCGTGAAGTCTCAGATTCTGTGCATGCTCTGGAGCTGTTCCACGGGCCCTCGCTGGCCTTCAAGGATTTTGGTGCTCGCTTCATGGCCGCGTGTCTGGCGGAGTTCAGCCGCGATCAGCCCACTACGATACTGACCGCCACCTCCGGTGATACCGGGGCCGCAGTGGCGCATGCTTTCCATGGCAAAGCGGGTGTGCGGGCGGTCATTCTCTATCCCGAGGGCCGCATCTCGCCGCTACAGGAAAAGCTTTTTTGTACCCTGGGAGATAACGTCCATACGGTGGCCGTGGCCGCAGATTTCGATCACTGTCAGGCGCTGGTGAAAGATGCTGTCGAGGATGAAGCGCTGCGCTCACGTGTCGGGC
>JAOZKI010000087.1 GCA_029935455.1 Lysobacterales bacterium
TTACGCCATAGCCAATCCATTCGTGGGTGCGGCCATAGCCCTCGCGCGTTAACCAGGCAGCCAGCACACCGAGCACCAGCGCCCAGTGTAAAAATCGCAACAGCGGGTCCCAGACCGGCACCCGCTGTTGCTGTTTCTTAGACATCAGGCAGCTGCCTGTCAGTCGTCGTCTTCCAGCGGCACGGGCTCAAGCGTTACGGGGTGGAAGTAGGCTTCCACGCGCTCGCCATCACCATCAATGGCGTAAACCTCATAGCATCCGCCGTCCTCTTTGATGCGGTTTACTTGCCAACCCTTGTCTTCCAACTGGCTTTGAAGTGCTTCCGGCTTCTGCCAGCCGGCGGGGTCGCCAGAATCGCAGGTTGCCAGACCGGTGGCCTCGGCGGCGGGTATCACCAGCACGGTGGCGAGGAGCAAAGCGCTTACAACAACAGATTTTAGATTCAACATAGTGGCATTCCAGAAAAGGGGCCACAGGCTAGCCTAATTGAGAACGCTTCTCAATTACTTCCGGTCAATGACATTCATTTGCCATAAAGTTTTGCTCTCTACCCGGAGGAAAGGACGCATGGCCAGCATGCCCGTCTTGCCAATGGAGCGCTCCAGATAGGCCAGTTCAGCGAATTTTTCTCGCGTGCGTTCGCCCACAGCGACTTCAAAGCCGGCTTCACGCATCATGAGAGCCCCCTTAGCGCGCATGGCCAGTTCCGTATGCAGGCGCAAGTAGCACAGCATATCGACGATCACCGGACCTTCAAAGGCGCTGCGGAGGTCATGCAAAAACTGTCCCACTCGGGTCTGTGCAAACACGCTTGAATTGAGTTGTTCCAGCAACAGCGCATCAGCATCGAAGTCCAGTTCAAGCCAGTCGTGAATCCTGTCGGCGCTGCGTTTGAAGACATAGGCCAATAGCGGCGGCGCCAAGAGCATGACAACCAGGGTCATGACGATCGGGTGCAGCGGAAAGTGATTGAACAGCGAGTGCAGAGCAATGGCAATAAGCAGCCCGGGCAAATAAAGCAACGGGTTAACACGCATGTTCCGCTCCGTAAGAACCTGCGCAAAAATGGCAAAAATTGCCGTCGCGGACCCATGCATGATCGCCGTACCAAACCCTCTTACCACCCAGACTGCCAAATGCCGATTGTCTTCCGTGGTGAGATAGAACAGGTTCTCCGCAAAAGCAAACCCCGCACCAACGGCAAAACCAAAGATCGCCGCGTCCACCAAAAAACCGATACGGTGCGTGCGAAACAGAAACACCACGATCAACGCCTTGAGTGACTCTTCAACGATCGGCGCTCCGAAACGCGCATAGTCATAGAACGTCATGCCACTACGCGTGGCGAAATCGCTGTTAATCAGGTAGGCCACGGCAGCCACCAGCGCCCCGCTGGCGATCACCAGCAAGGTGTCACGCAAAGTGACCAGCTTGTAGGAATCAATCCACAGGAGAAAGACCAGAAACAGCAGCACAGGAAGCAAGCCGATGGGGGCACGAACAAGAAGTTCCGGGGACATGCGTTACCTAAGCCTTACTGCCAGCGCCGCCCTATCTTGCCGTAAGGCTAAGGCGATACTCAAGGGCAGAGCAAAGGAAGTGGCGGCCTAGGCCATTCGGGCTAAGGCTGGGTGGGCGTTAACACGCCAAAATCGAGCACCTCACCCTGGCGCATGAAGTTCAGCTCGATAGGCGATTCGGTCGTCACCTCGCTGGCACCGGTTTTCAGCAACACCACGAAGCGTTGCTCGCCCTGGGCTTCACCCAGCAGGCGACCATCCTCAAATCGCAGCATGGCCAACGCATCATCCTGCTGAGCAAAGGCCTCAAACTGTAAGGCCTCCTCCGGCAAATTGACGGAGAAAGCGACCGGCTCGGAAGAACGCATTTCGAATTCAAGTGCCAGGTGACCACTCTGCTGCAACAGGCGTACCTGGCCACTGGCATCAGCTACCGAGTAGCGGTGGAAATCCAGCAGCGCACCGTCGGCTACGCTACCTGGCTTGCCCAGCGTTCCCACCATGCTGGAGAAGTCTGCGGTCGAATCAAGCTCAGAACCCGCCTGATAGACCCCCACTGTCACCAGCACGGCGGCGCTGGCGGCAAAGCCATAGCGCACCAGGGGCGAGCCACTAAAACGCTCAAACCAGGCTTTCAGAGGCGACGGCTTGGGCAGGCTTACTTTCGCCATGATCGCCGCGTGCAGGTTGGCAGGTGGCTCCAATGGCGGCAGGCTGTCCAGCGCATGCGTTACCGCCTGCAACTGTTCGTACAAACTGCGTGCCTCGGCGGAAGATTCACACAAGGCATGGAAGTCTGCGCGTTCGCTGGCACTCAATTCGTCGTCGACTGCTGCCTGGATCAGTTCTCTTTGTTCCTGCGTCATCATCGTTCAAATCCTTTGCTGTCTAGCTTCGCCTTCATCGCTTTGCGCGCGGAAAATAATCGTGATTTCACGGTTTTCTCCGGCAACTGAAGGATTTCTCCTATCTCGCGGTAGCTGTGCTCTGCAAAGTGTCTCAGCACAATAACGGAGCGGTGATCGTCGCTTATTGCCTCAAGCGCCTGCTGCACGTCATCGCTGACCTCATGGGCTTCCAACTGACTTTGTGGACCTGGTCCCGGCGCTGGCTGGTCATCCACCCACTGCTCGGTGTGCTTACGACGCCTGATCTGGTTCAGTGACTCGTTCACCGCAATGCGATAAATCCAGCTAAAGAACTTGTGCTCGGCGTTGTAGCGGTGCAGGTTCTCAAAGGCCTTTAAAAAGGTCGTCTGCGCAACATCTTCCGCTTCGTCCGGCGACCGCAACATGCGATAAGACACGTTATAGATCGGTCGCTCGTACCGCCGGACCAGCGATGAGAGCGCCTGTCGATCACCTTTCAGGCAATCAGCAATAAGCTCCTGATCGCGGTCCTTATCAACCATTACGCATGACCCGGAAAAAAGTTGGTACGCCGCTGGGGCGTAAAGCGCTCGGCTGCCATGACAGGTGACCTAGCCCACATCGCTGGCGGTTTCGATAGCAAACAGACGATCAAAGCCCGAGTAGCTGAACACATCGTTGATATGTGCATTAACCTCCACCAGCTTAACGCTCTCGCCAGCCGCCATCAGGCGCTTGTGGGTGCGCAGCAGAACACCCAGGCCAGCACTGGATATGTACTGCAAGGCAGACAAATCAATCACACAGGGCCCTTGTTCTGAATCCAGAAACTCCTGCGCCCGCGGGGCTTGCGCAGCATCCAGACGACCGCTCATGTGAATGACCCCATTGTCCGCTTTCGCAACCTTAAACATGTTGTGCTCCGTCGCTGATCACGACACTGATTTTACTTTCACGGTTGGCATACTCGTAGTGAATCGAATCCACCATTTTCATCACCAGAAAAAGCCCGAGACCTCCGGGCTGGCGCTGCTCCAAAGGCGCATGGACATCCGCTGCTGGCGCTGAGCGTGGATCGAAGCGCTCCACATCATAGTCCGTAAGGGTAATCTTTACCCCCTGCTCGCAGGTCGCCAGTTCGAGCTGGATCGGATGCACGGTTTCCCGGTTGTAGCGCACCATATTGACGAACAACTCTTCGATGCACAGGTCTACGGCAAAGCGCAATCGGGAGTCCACGCTCCCGTCACGGAAGAATTGATCAGTGAAGCTGACCAACGCCTCCAGTCCATCCAGTTCTCGTGGAAAACGCTTTTTCACTGGCACCTGTGCTAGCTGATTCAGCGGCGGCAACGCATGGCCGGCTCTGTATGCTGTGCAGTGTATCGGCTCGCGGCGGGAGAGCCAAACCCATCAGGCAGGAAGCCGGCGCAGTAACACCAAGGTAATGTCGTCCGCCTGGTCCGTACCGCCGCCATGAGCAAAGGCCGCATCAACCAGGGCCTGGGACAGCTCGGCCATGCTGTGGTCGTGGTTTGCCTGCATGACGCGCTCAACCCCTGCTTCACCGTGCTCTTCACCGGCCGCGTTGGCGAATTCATAGACGCCGTCCGACAGCAGACCCAGCACGTCGCCGGGGGCAAGCGTGATGCTGCCTGCCTCACCGGTCGCGTGCAGATCCATGGCACCCACGGGAAAACTGGTCGGCTTGTACCAGTGGCAGCACTTATTGGCCGCTTCAAAATGCAGGATGGGCCCCTGCCCCGCCGAATGAAAACGAACCTCGTGGCTGTGCGGGTCCAGAAAACCCATAAAGGCAGTAATGAAGCGATCATCCGGCAGGTCCTCCGCCATCTGATTGTTCACCTGACGGTAGGCCTCATCCAGAGACGCCCCCAGACGAAAGGCAACGCGCAACATGGCCTGCAACTGTGTGGCCGACAGGGCTGGCCCGAAGCCATGGCCGGTGGCGTCACCCAGCAGCATAAACAATCGCCCCTCCAGCATGACCAGGTCGTAAAGATCACCCCCGGTGTGATCGGTGGGCAAAAAAGCCCCGTGCAGATCGTAGCCCGGCACGTCCGGCATGGTGTTCGGGAGTGTGCTGATCTGAATCTCTCGGGCCACGGCGACTTCCTGTGCCAGCATGGCGTTGGCCAGCAACTCATCGGTCATGTAAGCATGCTGGATGGCCACCGCCACCTGTGCCGCCAGTGCCGGCCCGATCCACTCATCATGTTCGTCGAACTGCCCTTCCGCCTCACCGACCCACTGCATCACGCCCAGTGGCTCATCATCCTGTCCCAGAATGGGGATATTAAGTAATGAGCGCACCTGCACACCCGCCACCTGCACCGGGCGCTCCTGAAAGCGGGAGTCAACCGCACAGCGCGGAATATTGCTGATCTCAAGGGAGCGCAGACACTCGCCCGCCCAGCCCTCGCCAGCGCGCAGGCGCGGCGCTGGCTGCAGCGCCGGCGTCACCATGACCAGATCCTCCGATTTACGATCCCGTAACCACAGCAGGCCGCCGTCGGCGACGATGGCCACCTTACCCACGGCCACAATCTCGCGCAGCAGTACCGGCATGTCCTCGGGCGAGGCCAGCCGGTGCATGATTTCCAGAATTTGAACCAGAGACTCGCGCGTTATTTCATTGGGCGAGTCGAAGGAGACCGGTTCGCTCATAAGTCCTATGGCCTGCGGCAAAACCCAAGCGTACCAGAGGCTGGCCGCTAGCGGATGGTAAAACTCTCACCGCAACCGCATTCTTCCGTGGCATTCGGATTATCAAACTGAAAGGTCTGATTCAGTCCTTCGGTGACAAAATCGATGCGCGATCCGTCCAGATAGGGCAGGCTTTCGCGATCCACCAGGATGGTGACGCCCTGGTCTTCGAAGCGCTGGTCCTCGGCAGCCACTTCCGTAGCCAGGGTCACCACATAGGCCCAACCGGAGCAACCGGTCTTACGCACGGCCAAACGCAGGGCAACGCCCCCATCCTGAGCCAAAAAGCGCTGCACGCGCTCCGCGGCATTTGCAGTCAAACTGATAGACATTGCGCCGGTTTCCTCTGCCAAGTGGGCGCCCAGCACGTAAAAGGCTGACGGCCCGTTCCCAGTGCTTTATTATCTTGGGCCTTTCGAGCCCAGATCAAGCTATTTTCCATGTCTACTAGCGCTATCAAACACTGCCTGTCCGGCGACATTGAGGTTGGAACCGAGGTCACCATTGAAGGCTGGATTCGTACCCGCCGTGATTCCAAGGCGGGCTTCTCTTTTTTGACCGTATCTGATGGCAGCTGCTTTGCGCCGATTCAGGTGGTAGCGCCCGCGGAGCTGGACAACTATGCGGACGAGGTACAGAGGCTCACCAGCGGCTGCGCGGTTCGCTGCGTGGGTCAACTGGTCGCCTCCCGTGGCCGCGGTCAGGCTTTTGAGATTCAGGCCCGTTCAGTGCGCGTGCTTGGCTGGGTGAGCGACCCCGATACCTATCCCATCCAGCCCAAGGCCCATTCCATGGAGTTTCTTCGCGACGTTGGGCATCTGCGGCCACGAACCAACACCTTTGGGGCCGTCACGCGGGTCAGGAACGCCTGCGCGCAAGCCATCCACCGGTACTTCCACGAACGGGGTTTTTACTGGATCAATACACCCATTATCACCGCCTCAGATGCCGAGGGTGCCGGCCACATGTTCAGAGTCAGCACGCTGGATATGGCCAATTTGCCGCGCACGGATGCGGGCATGGTCGATTTTGATCAGGACTTTTTCGGTCGCGAGACCTTTCTGACCGTTTCCGGACAGCTGAACGTCGAAGCCTATTGCCTGGCCATGAGCAATGTCTATACCTTTGGCCCCACCTTCCGCGCAGAAAATTCCAATACAACCCGGCATCTGGCCGAGTTCTGGATGGTAGAACCGGAAATTGCCTTCGCGGACCTGAACGATCTGGCCGATCTGGCCGAGGACTTTCTGAAATATATTTTCCGTGCCGTGCTGGATGAGTGCGCCGACGACATGGCCTTTTTCGCCCAGCGCATTGAACCCACCGCCATCACCCGCCTCGAAGCGGTCGCTGATGCCCCTTTCAAGCGTATCGACTACCAGGAGGCCATCGAGATTCTGCAGGCCTCCGGCAAGCGCTTTGATTTCCCGGCCGAATGGGGCCTGGACCTGCAAACAGAACACGAGCGCTATCTGACCGAAGAGCACTTCCAGGCGCCGGTTATCGTCAAAAACTACCCGACGGAGATCAAGGCCTTTTACATGCGCCTGAGTGACGACGGCAGAACCGTGGCCGCCATGGATGTACTGGCGCCAGGCATTGGCGAAATTATTGGTGGCGCCCAGCGCGAAGAACGGCTGGAGGTCCTGGAACGGCGCATGGATGAGTTGCAGCTGGATAAAGACACCTACAGCTGGTATCTGGATTTGCGCCGCTATGGCACCGTACCGCACGCCGGCTTCGGACTCGGCTTTGAACGGCTGGTGAGCTACGTGACGGGCATGGCCAATATCCGCGATGCGATTCCCTTCCCGCGCGTACCCGGCCGCGCTGATTTTTAATTCGGCAACTGTCAGTGATGGACGCACCGTTCAATTTCATGGCCTGGATAGAGGCTAACCGGGAATTGCTGAAGCCACCGGTTGGCAACAAGGTAATCTGGCAGGACGGCGCGTTCATCTGCATGGTGGTGGGCGGGCCCAACCAGCGCAGCGACTTTCACGTCGAGGACGGCCCCGAATTCTTCTATCAGATCGAAGGTGACATGCTGCTGCGCGTTGTGGAAGACGGACAAATGCGGGACATCACCATTCGCGAAGGAGACATTTTCCTGCTTCCTCCGCGCATACCGCACTCACCGCAGCGCTTTGAGGGCACGGTGGGCCTGGTGATTGAACGGCAGCGCAGCCCGGGCGAACGCGATGGTTTGCAATGGTACTGCGATGCCTGCGGACACAAACTGTATGAAGAATTTTTCGAACTGAGCGATATCGAGACCCAGTTCCCGCCCGTGTTCGAGCGCTTCTACAGCGATGAGAGCAAACGCACCTGCACACGCTGTGGCCATCTGAATCCAGCCCCGGGGCAAGCCGGGTAGCTTGCCAGCCCCTCAGCACCGGCTCCGCGCTCTATTGGGTATGGGACGTTAACCTGACCACCGGCCCGCATGGCAAAACCACGGCGCCCAAATGAAAAGCCCTAAGCACCCCGACCGGGCGGTAAGCCGCCTCCCTGTGAGCGCCTGAAACGCAAAAAAAAAGCGGCTGGAACATCTTCCGTGATGTTCCTAGCCGCCCTGCGGACGTGTCGCCACCCGCTAAAAGCCTCCTTGCTAAGAGGTGAAAGCGATTCCGTTCGCTTCGCAGTTCCTTCTGCTACACGGCAGTTCCTTCTGCCGCAGGGAGGAGCGATCCGTGCTCTTCCCCAACCTCCTTGCGAACAAGTATAGACACTTTTGTCTAAATGCACAAGTGTCTATTTGCTTTTTTGTCTAAAAAGTTTTTTGGCTAAAAACATATATGGCTATAGACGCGGGTGGCTACATGATGATAAAGTCAATGACATAGGAACCCTTTAAGTGGTAATTAGTGAAATACCAAGGGTAAATTGAGAAATTTTTCGGAGATCGAATGTAAAAATCGAAGGTGCACAAACCCGCACTTTCATTGTGGGGTGAACCAAGCGTTGACTTAGCCACAACCGGCAAACACCGGCTTGTGCTAACTAAGCAGGATCGTTCACTCCTTATATAAGGCGTCGATAGCGACGCCCATGTCATCCGGACAGGAAGTCCCTGGATGTAACCGATGCGCTTGTGGCTGCCCACTCCTGTGGAGTGGTGCCACTTAAGGCCTGATGGAATCGGGCCGATGCGCTTGCCGTGATTCTGCTGGCGTTGCCAGCGGGGCTGCGGGTTTTGATGAGGAATCAAAAACGTTTAATTCCTGACAAACGACGTAAGGCGAAACGATCGCCAAAAAAAGCCTACGGGCTGCTGGGCGTGCGCTCAAAGTCACCATATATCAAAGATGGCTGTTGGCCCCTTCCCGGCTCTGGCGAGCAACGGCGTGCCCATAACGGGCCCGGAATGCTTTACGCGAGGACTTTCTGTCTGCTGACGGCGAGGCGGCTGCACCCTTTTTGTGCGCGTCCTGTTGTTCGGCCGAGGCAGTGAGCTGACTTAACCGGACAAACTGGACAAGACACTGGAAAATCGAGTGACACAAGCGGGCGAAGTTTCATCGCACACCGAAGCGGTACGACTGGTTTTGCGTCGAGTAATCAGATTACTTATTGGCAGCATCTCCTTCCCGGCCCTGGCGGATGTAATAAAAGTGATCTACGTAGAGGAGGCGCAGCGCAAGCTGAAGCGGAGTGGGACTAAACCAACCAAAAGCGCACTCGCGCTGATGACTGGTCTCGACACGCGCGTCGTCACCAGTGTCCTCGAGCGTAGATTCGATCCGGCAACTCAGGCGAGTCAAATCTGCGCCGAGGCCGCGCTGTTAGAGATGTGGGAAAGCGACCCCTTCTTCAAAGACGCTGAGACCAACAGACCAGCGAGGTTGCCCATCGAAGGCCGCGGTAGGACTTTTCAGAGTCTGATTCTCAAATCGGTAGGGCGCAACATCACTGTTAAAACCGTACTCGACCGACTGGTGGCATCTGGCAACATCAAAGTGCACTCCGACATCACTGAAAAAGTTGAAATGCTATCGCAGTATTACTCTCCGGTTTCAGATGACACGGCAGAAATGACCGAAATCGCCTATCTGGAATCGTCCCGCGTACTCAGCGCGGCCAGTTACAACATGCATGCGGAACCGGAGCTCCGCGTGCCACAGCAAGGTCGGTGGACGTACCGACTCGCTCCGGAAAACTACCTGAAATTCCGTATGGAAGCCCGCGACTTGCTGGAACGGCAAATCCGGGAAGGTGAACAACTATTAGAAAAGTTCGAAGAAGTAAGAAAGCAACCAGGCCAACTCACCGTCGGTATCGGGTGGTACCAGTGGGGCGGCCATGAAACTGATGAAACAGGAGAATAGAAAATGACTCGTTGGATGATTGAAAAAAGTGGAACTGGTATTGAAAAGTCTGGCACCGGCATTGAAAAGTCGGGCACCGGTATCGAAAAATCGGGTACCGGCATTGAAAAGTCAGGTACCGGTATCGAAAAATCAGGCACCGGCATCAGGAGGAGCTTACTCGCTTGCGCTATTGCAGCAACTGTATTCGGCACGACCGCGCAGGCTAACCCCAGCGAGTTCGGTTCCATTAACCTGACTGTCAGCGAAACCGGTAACGTCAACGTTACCTGGATGTTCGACGACAGCGTTTTCATCGGATTCGGAGAACTCGCAACGGATTACTCACAAGTTAGATTGCTGGAAGTATCACGTGGTACACGCCCCGAAGTCGGCGGCGCAGGCACGGGCGTTGAAGTCGGTGGCGCAGGCACAGGCGTTGAAGTCGGCGGCGCAGGCACGGGCGTTGAAGTCGGTGGCGCAGGCACGGGCGTTGAAGTCGGTGGCGCAGGCACGGGCGTTGAAGTCGGTG
>JAOZKI010000122.1 GCA_029935455.1 Lysobacterales bacterium
GCGCTCCCGCGTCACGTCAAACTGCTTACCCACCTCTTCCAGCGTGTGGTCCGTGTTCATATCGATGCCAAAGCGCATGCGCAGCACTTTGGCCTCCCGCGGCGTCAAACCGGACAGCACGTCCTGCACGGTGCCGGTCAGACCGGAACCGGTCGCACTGTCCACCGGCGAGGCGATATTTGCATCCTCGATAAAGTCACCCAGATGCGAGTCCTCGTCGTCACCGATGGGCGTCTCCATGGAGATCGGCTCCTTGGCGATCTTGAGCACTTTGCGCACCTTGTCCTCAGGCATCTCCATGCGCTCGGACAGCTCTTCCGGCGTCGGCTCGCGGCCCATTTCCTGCAGCATCTGGCGGGAAATACGATTGAGCTTGTTGATGGTCTCAATCATGTGCACGGGAATACGAATCGTGCGGGCCTGATCCGCGATGGAACGGGTAATGGCCTGGCGAATCCACCAGGTCGCATAGGTGGAGAATTTGTAGCCGCGACGGTATTCAAACTTGTCGACCGCCTTCATGAGGCCGATGTTGCCTTCCTGAATCAGGTCCAGGAACTGCAGGCCCCGGTTGGTGTACTTTTTGGCGATAGAAATCACCAGCCGCAGGTTGGCCTCCACCATCTCCTTTTTCGCACGACGTGCTTTGGCCTCGCCAATGGACATGCGTCGGTTGATGTCCTTCAGCTCCGCAATGGTAATGCGGTAGGACCCTTCAAGGTCAGCCAGCTTTTTCTGCACTTCCTTGATATCGTCGGCGTTGGCTTTCAGCGCGCTGACCCACTTCTGCTTACCTTTCAGCACGGGCGTCAGCCATTTCGGATCCGCTTCCATGCCGCTGTAGCTCTCCACGAAGGTGCGCTTGGGCATTTTCGCCTGCACCACAGCCAGCTGCATGATCATGCGCTCATGGTCGCGCTGCTTGGACACGGCAAAGCGTAGCTGGTCCACCAGATGGTCCACCATCTTCGGCGGCAGCTTGAAGTGCATGAACTCGTCGCCCATCTCGGCCAACAGGGCCCGGGCTTTTTCGTCTTCCGGACCGTTTTTCTCGACCAGCTTCACGTAGCGGGCGTTCTTCTTGCCCAGCGCTTCGAAACGGGCCACCACTTCCTCGATATCCGGACCGGTGGGACCTTCCTCTTCTGCCTTGTCGTCCTCATCGTCTTCGTCTGAGGGCTTCTTGGCCTGGGGAATCGGCTCTTCCGGCGCGTGCGGATCGACAAAGTCCGTAAACAGTTCCGTCAGGCGCTGGCGGCCTTCCTGATAAGTGATGAAGGCCTCTAGCAAAATGGCGAAGGTGCCGGGGAAGCGCGCCAGCGAAGCATGCACCTGCTTCAGCCCTTCTTCGATACGCTTGGCGATGGCGATCTCGCCTTCCCGCGTCAGCAACTCAACGGTGCCCATTTCGCGCATGTACATGCGCACCGGGTCCGTGGTGCGACCAATTTCCGTTTCCACAGCCGCCAGGGCCGCCGCCGCTTCTTCAGCCGCCGTATCGTCGTCGGCATCGCTGGAGGCGGAATCGTTGAGAATGAGCGAATCGGCGTCCGGTGCTTTTTCATGCACCGAGATGCCCATCTCACTAATCATATTGATGATGTCTTCGATCTGTTCCGGATCGACGATGTCATCAGGCAGATGATCGTTCACCTGCGCATAGGTCAGAAAACCCTGTTCCTTCCCTTTCGTAATCAGCTCTTTGAGCTGTGACGTTTGATTTTCGTTCATACCTGTTCCGACCGTTAATGCCTAACTATAGACGTTACCCACCGAACCGGCGCAGGCCGGATTCGGGTTTTGACCACGGGTCAGCTTTTACGCCCGCGAAGGCTGTTTTTGAGTTCTTGTTCTTCTGCCAGCAGTGCACGATAGCGTGCTTTTTGCGCATCATCCATGGTACCGCCTCGCTGCAGACCGTGCAGGCTCTTTTCCACCGTTTTCAGCCGCAACTGGGCCAGGGCATCTCGGAACTCAAACGCAAGCCGCTCGGGCTCGCCGGGTAGATTCCAGACGGCAAGTTTAACCAGGTGGGTATAGGCCTCGTGATCGCGCAATAATTCCATTAGCTGAGCAGTCGTCAGATTGGGGCGCTGGCGGCAGAAGTCAACCAGCTCCCGCAGCAGCGGCAAGCCCGGCAGGTCAGATTCCTCCAGCGCTGCCAGCGTTCCGGCCTCACTCACCAGCTGTGGATGCTGCATGAGCAGAGCCAGAGCCAGCCGCATGGGCGTGCGCTGCTGCGCCGGCGGCGCGCCTACCCGGCCACTGGGTCGCGGCTCCGTGCGCGCTTTCGGCTCCGAAGCCAGGGGCTGCAGGCGATGGCGCGCGAGCGACTCCAGCCGCTCCAGCATCATGTCCTGAAAGACTCCCTCCGGCAGTGACTCCAGATGCGGTCGGGCCAGCTGCACGAGTTGTGCGCGGCCATCGAGGCTGTCCATGTCCACATCTGCCATAAGGCGGTCAAAGAAGAAGTCCGACAGGGGCTGGGCCTCCTGCAGCAAGGCGCGGAATGCTGCCTCACCCTGGGCACGGATCAGACTGTCGGGATCTTCGCCATCGGGCAAAAAGAGAAACTTGGCCTGCTTACCCGGCTGAAGCTTGGGCAGGGTTGCCAGCAGGGCTTTCCAGGCCGCCTTGCGGCCCGCCGCATCGCCATCAAAACAGAAAATGACGACGTCGGTAGCACGCAGCAAGATCGCCGCCTGATCCGACGTGGTCGCTGTGCCGAGTGTCGCCACGGCGTTCGGAAAACCAAACTGGGCCAGCGCCACCACGTCCATATAGCCTTCCACCACCAGTAGCGGCTCATCCCGCGATGCGCGTTTCCGCGCCAGCCACAGGCCGTACAATTCACGACCCTTGTGAAACAGTTCGGTCTCCGGCGAGTTGAGATACTTGGGGCCGTTGTCGGTGATCGCACGACCGCCGAAGCCGATAACGCGTCCACGGCGGTCATGAATGGGGAACATGATGCGATCGCGAAACTTGTCATAAACGCCACGATCGCCTTCC
>JAOZKI010000028.1 GCA_029935455.1 Lysobacterales bacterium
CCGGTCACCCTTCTGAACCAAGGTCCTGGAAGCGGTCAGGTTCACTGACAGGGCGTTATTGTCGCCGCCATCATCGCCGCCAGATCCGTCACCGTCACCACCGCCATCGCCGCCGCCATCGCCATCGCCGTCGCCGCCGCCATCACCGCCGCCATCACCGCCGCCATCACCGTCGCCGTCAGTTTCCCCAAGCACACCATTTCCTGATGCGGTAGTAATGGAAACCGTGTTGGCCTGTAGATCGATCGCGAAACCCGTGATCACGCCGACGTCGACTCTTTCGCCATCAATGGTGACCACAGGACTGGCGCCCGCCAGGGTAACTGCTGTAAATACGATAAAACCTACAAGTAATTTAGTAATTGATCGCATTGCGTCTCTCTCCAAAATTCCGCCCAGAAACCACTGGATAGCCCTCTCGTGAAAAGCTGCGGGGCCTGATTGTTAACGTTTTGTAATTATTGTCTTTTCATAAAGAAAGAGAGGGCCATGAAGGCCCCCTCTTCCATCTTGCCAGGCACATTGCACCCGTTGCAAAACTGTTACGTTCCTAAATTCAGGAACCAGCTTTACGGGTACCTTTGTGCTCATACAGACCACCGTAGAATGCGGCCAGACCGGCGTCAGCGTTCGCGTTACCGAACTTCTGTACCGCGAAACCGGTGACCGGAAGACCTTCCAGACCACCCAGCGCATCGCGTGACTGCGCACCACCTTGGTCTGCGTAGTCGTCCAGTTCGATCTGCACCCAACCATCAGAGAACGGCACGTCGAAGTTGGTGAAGTTCTTGGATCCAAGAATCTCCGTCGTCTCGCCTGCGGAGTCGAGGTCACCAAAACGGATCACGTTGGTCTCGTAGCACAGCTCAAACAGCTGAATTGGCGGCACTGGCGGAGGCGGCGGAGCCGGAGACACAATCGGGTCGGTCTCGCCAGGCGGAGGCGGCACGATCGTCGTCTCTTCGCGATCATAGATACCTTCCAGCTCTACGGCTTCACATGCACCATCACCATCCCAAGCCGCCGTGAACGGCGCCAGAGCGGTCGCTGAACCAGAGGTTTCTTCGTACACGTAGAAGTGCTTGGTCGGGAAAGTAATCACCCACTCGGTCGCGGCCGCCGCAACACCACCAATGCTGTACTGATTCATCAGCTGGTCGTGCATGAAGACGAAAGAAACCGCGTCAACACCGCGGGTAAGACCAGCGGAAGCAATCGTGGCGCCATCATCACCAAAAACGGTCGCATCGAGCACGTCACCGGAGTTCAGGTTCGGCTCAATGGTACCGGGGGCGGCGTGCAGTGCAATACCGTTCGGATCGGCAACGGTCGCGAAACCGTTGATGGCCGTCGCGTCGTAAGACACCATGTAGCCGTTGGTCACGTCCACAACCGCAGCACCACCAAAGAGACCGCCGCTGGGCGCTTCGATGTCGGTGAGCGGCGCGCCGCCTGCCCATACGCCAGAGAGCAGCGGGTTGTCTGAGGTGGTCCAAGCGTCTACCAGTGCTTGACAGTTAGCCGGCACACCACTGGCGTGCGTCGCCGCAGCGGCGAAAGAACCAACCAGCGTGCCCATCTCGATCATTTCAAAGTGACCTTCAGCCGCGCGGTCAATCGCCTGGCTACCGTTATCGATAAGAGCATAGGGCAGGAAGGACTGCAGACCCGGGCCGGTAGAAGCCGACTCAAACAGGTAAGGAACCGTGCAGGAGGTGTCGGTCGTCAGCAGGTGCGGAACACCACACTGGCCGCCATCGGCACCTTCCAGAGGGTTGCCTTGATTGTCAACCAGACCGTTCGTGATGTTGCACTCGGTGTCAACTGCGCTGCCGTCCAGCAGAGCCGCCGTCCACACGTCGTACTCGGACAGGTACAGGTTGAAGTCGAGCACCTCACGGGTGTTCTGGCCTTCCAGGAAACGTACTTTCACAGCCTTGGCGTTGTCGGTGGTGTTCACCACGGACACCAGCGTGGTGTTGCCACCGCGGGTCGTGTAGTACGGGTAGATAAGGACTTGGCCGAGGCCGTCCGGGTTAATGTTTACTGCCTGGGCGGAAGCGGCAATACCTGCCACGCCGGCCAGACCAGCCAAAACGGCTGAAGTCAGGTTTTTTCTGTTCATTACAACACTCCTATTGTGTACACAGGGCTAGCGTTCTAATCCCGCAAATCCACGCCGCACGGTCTTTACAGACCGCTAGGGCGCAACGCGGTTGCACGATTAGCGATGCATGTTACTGGAATAACCCGGGTTGAGCAACGTTTTTTAAGCGCTCATTCAGGGACCAGATACCAGACGCCGTCAATTTCAAGCCAGCGTTCGTCATAGGCCGACTTGCTTTTGAACTCGGAAACGCCCGGCAAGGCCCCATAGATCACATAATCCACAAAAACCCGCACCTTACAGACACCTTCTGAGCAAACACTTTCACCCAAGGTGCCGTCAACGAAACGGGCGGGGCGGGAAAATTGCTCGCGCTGATAATCCGCCACGCTGACACCGCTGCGGTAACCCGGGCTGAGATAGTCATAAGCCGCGGCAAAATCCTGTGCCAGCACCAGATCGAGATGCTCCTGCATGCGTTGCTCCACCGGCGCAGAAACCGAACGCTTGTCCATGGCGCTGCATGCGCCGAGCAGCGCGGCAAGCAACAGCGCCAGCAAGGGCGCCGGCGCCCGGCTACCAAAGGCTCTATCTTTCACGGCAAATCTCCTCCTTCCTGCCCAGCGTTCGCCGGATTACCCTGAATGGTGTGAATCTTCAGTGGCTCCACCCGAATGAACTCGTCCTTAAGATCATCAGTCACCGCG
Source organism: Lysobacterales bacterium (assembly GCA_029935455.1). Taxonomy (GTDB): domain Bacteria; phylum Pseudomonadota; class Gammaproteobacteria; order Xanthomonadales; family SZUA-36; genus Marinihelvus. The sequence goes on from JAOZKI010000028.1 coordinate 2,815, forward strand.
CGAAGGTCGGCGCTGTTTTCCAGCACCGTTGGCGTAATCATCACGATGGTTTCAGTGCGGGACTTGTCCTGACTCTGGGTTCCGAATAACGCACCGAGACCGGGAATACGGGACAAAAAGGGCACACCGCCGGTGGTCGCACTCTCGCTTTCCCGAATCAGACCGCCAAGAAACACGGTATCACCGGACTGCACCGCCACCTTGCTATCAATTTCGCGGTTGTTAATCGGCGGATTCGGGCTGTCGAAATCCGGAAGGGGAGCGCCCGGAGCGCTAATACTCTGCTTGATGTCCAGATACACCAACCCCCCCGGGTTAATTCTAGGCGTCACATCCAGGGTTACCCCCGTGTCGATGTACTGGGCGCTGGATACCACCGTGTCGCTGATGGGGCTGATGCTCGAGGAAACCACCGGTACCTGGGTCCCGACCGTAATGACGGCCGCCTCATTGTTGCGCACCACCAAGGAGGGTGCTGCCAGTGAACGCACATCGGTCACCGAGTCCAACGCAGTAATGGTAGCGGCCACAAAAGTATCATCCCCAAACAACATATCACTGAGGGATAGGGTCAAACCGGTTCCATCGGACGCCCCCTGGTCAAACAGGCGGCCCGAACCGGGGAACAAGTCTGAATCTGGCGTCTCAAAATTGGACAGAAACCAGTTCACCCCGTATTGCAAGCTGTCGGTCAGCTGTACGTCCATCACCTGCGCTTCAATCAGCACCTGCAACGGCTCCTCATCAATGCGTTCAATTGCAGCAAGAATGCTTCCGTACTCACTCTGGGTCGCCTGAATCAACAGTGAGTTGGTCTCGACCACCGCCGTGATAGCAATATTGGCGTCTTCGCCGAGAAGGCCACCACCGTTGTTATCGCGATTGGGGGCATTACTGCGCTCCCGACCCTGGTTGTTGGCAGCATTACGATTACCGTTGAAATCGCCCACCGAACTGCGCGTTACCGGCCGCAGGCCGGGGGCCAGATTATTGCCTCGCGCTCGGTCCCGATTGGCACTCCGGCCACCGAACAACTCACTCAGGTAACCAGCCAGCACACCAGCCTCCAGGTTCTTCACCCGATAAACAAAAAGCTGCTGACCACCACCGGCCGCACCGCGGTCCAGGCGGGTAATCCACTGCTCAGCCTTGGCCAGGTACTCCTCCCTGGGGGTAATCACCATGATGGACTCGAGGCGCTCCATAGGTACGAAGCGAAACATCCCGGCGAGCGGGTTATCACCCTCACCCTCGGCGCCGAAAATGGCCCCGAGTTCAGCGGTGATAGATTCGATATCAACCGTCTGCAGGGGGAAGATGCCCACCGACATGCCGGCCAGCCAGTCCACATCAAAGATCTCGACCGTTTGCAGATAGTTTCGTAGCTCCTCGCGCGTGCCAGCCAAAAACAGCATGCCCCGCAAGGCGTCCACGTTAACGATGGCATCAGGTCGCACATAGGGCTCGAGGATTTTGGCCATCTCAGGTGCAGCAATGTACTCAAGCGGCACCACTTGCACCTCATACCCCTTTACCGCATCCACATCGCCCAGGCGCGGCACCAGGTGCCCGGGAATCGCCTCGGATAGGGGCAGCACATGGTAGCGCCCCTCATGAAAGACCAGCGTGGAACCATTCCAACGCAGCAAAAGCTCAAGAATCGGCAGCAACTGGTCACGGTCAACGGGTTTCGATGTTGCGAAAGTCACCTGTCCGCTCACACCAGGAGCGATCACAAAGGTTTCCTGCAGCACTTCTCCAAGAATCGTATGCACAACCGATTGCACCGACTCTCCTTCAAAATTCAGCACAATCTGACCGTTGGTGGAAACGGGCGGCGGACGGCGCGCAGCGGCCGCACGATTGAGCAACTCACCGTCACCAGCAAAGAGTTCCGGACCATCGGCACCAAAAGCGTTATCACTCTCCTCTTCCCCGAACACGACCGCATCGGCATCGGCATCGGTCGCGGCTGGGGCGGGCTTCAGTCGCGGATGAACCTGGTCCAGGGGCCTCTGAGTGGTCGCACAGGCACTCAGCAAAATGACGGCAAACAGTGCCAGTAGCGTTGATCGATTCACACTTTTGTCTCCCGGGTTGGTCGCTGTTCGACATCCCGATGGGCGGTTGTTCATAGGTCTGCGGTTGGGACGACTACTCATCTCCGCTCGCCTCCTCGTTATCGGACTCCGCGTCCTGTTCGTTTTGCGACGCCATAAGGGCCTGAATCGCATCCCGGTAACTGGCCCGCTTGTCTTCCGTTGAAGATTCGCGACCTTGCTCCTCTTGCTCCGCTTCGGAGCGCATCTGCTCACGACGCTGCCGGATCCGTTCGCGAATTTCATCAGCCCTGGACGGGCTCTGCTCGGAAGGCTCATTTGCGTCTCGCCCGACTTGCTCTTTGACCTGGGGCTTGGGTTTTGGGGGCGCCGTTATGGGCCGGTCATAAACGGTCAGTTCCTTGCTAATGGTCTGACCGCCCGCTGCGCGCAGCTTTACGGAACGCGGCTCAATCTCTCCAACGCGCCAACCAAAATACTCACCTTCCAGAGGTTTGCCCTGCCCCACCACCAGCGCTTCGCCGCCTTTTTCAGGGGTCAACGTCACCAGCCGCTGCTCCGGGGTTATGATCACACCCGTCAATCTCAGGTCCGGTGGCGGGGCGGCCTGAGGCGCCTCTGACTCCGGTTCGGGCGCTTCCTCTACCGCCACTTCGGCAATGACGATGGGACGTCGACTTGCATTGAACAAGGGGCGACTATTCACCTCTTCATAATCACCGATTGGACCCGGGCCCTCCGCCCTCACGGGTAACTCCGGGAGCGGAACAGCGGCAACATTCTCCGGCATCTGACTCAAAGCGTCGCCGCTGCGCCAAAACAGGGTGAGCACTGCGCCGACAGTCAGCAGAACAACCGTAACGATGCCCAGCACAAACCCAATCGGATTGCTTTCCATCCATTGCGCCAAGATGCCCTTCACTGTTTCAGATACCCCGACATATTGAAGCGCACATCCAGCGGCTGTTGCGGCGCAGGCTGATTTGCGCCGCGGTTGCGACGGGTTGCCCGCGGGCGCAGCACGTTCAGGTCGCCAATAAGAACCATGGGCACCCCCGTCTCTAACTGGTACAGCACTTTAAGCAAATCCTCGCCATAGCAACGCATGCGGACATTGACCGTGACGCGCTCATAGCGCTCCTCGGCACGCGCGCGCACCGGCTGACGACTGACAATACGGCAACTCTCATCCGCCTGCGTCTTGACCGTTTGCCCGAGCCGCTCGGACAACGCTGCAGCCGCTTCATTGAAGTTTTCCTCCGGCAGGAAAAGCTCTGCATCTCCCCGCGAATTGCGTATTTCCGCCAGCTGTGCCGACAGGGGCTCTCGCTGCGACGCCACTGCCTGAAAACGCGCCAGTTGTTGCTGCAGATCAGCCAGCATCTCTGCATCGGCTGCGTGGCGCTGAAAAAACCAGTGGAAGGCAAGCAGATAGACCAGGATCAACGCAATCACCAGCAACAATATGGCCGTGAGACGTCCGTTTTTTTGATCAGGCACCAGTTCCATCAGGGCGTCACAATGGCCGCGTTAATGTCGAACACTTCTTTCTGGGTACCCGTATCCAGACGCGTGGAACCGCGAAACCCCGCCTTCTCCATCATGGGCGAGTCATTGACCTCCTCAATCAGGCGCTGTGCGTTATCGGATTTACCCTGCATTTGCACATTACCTTCCCAGATTCGCAGCCGATCCAGATAGGTATCGTCGGGCATGATCCGGGTCACTTCCGCGAGAACCATGACCGTTGGCGGATATTCCGCCCGCCGCTTAAACATAAATCCGGCCGCCTCCGAGGCATCTTCAATCTGGGTGCGAATATTCTGCACGCGCCGCGCCTCAACCCGCACTTCATCAATAGCTGCCTCGACCGCAGCTATCTGCGATTCACGCAACCAGAGCGACTGGGCCATAACCCCGGCCAGCACCACCAACGCAATCGCTGCCAGCAGCAGGTTCAGACGCGCTTTGCGGTTAGGAATTCGATGACGTTGCTCAGCAGGCAGCATATTAAGACCCAGCGGCAAATTCTCAGCAACCACATCCATTGCACTGGGCGCCAGACCCCGATCAACCAGCGTCGTGATCAAATCGTCGACCGGCTCACGGGGCGCCACCACCAGCTCCAGGTGCAGCTGACCTCGTTCCTTATCGCGCTCCAGCACCCGGCAATCAAAGTAGACCTGATCCGCCTGAAAGGGTGTATGGCGATCCATCTCAAAAGCCAGGGCCTGATGAAGATTGGCTTCTGCGGCTTGGGGCAGCTGTAACTGCTTGTGGAGGACCATGGCGTCGTCAAGCAGCAGGCAGCGCGGCACTTCATCCAGCTCCTGCTCAGCGAGGAGATCCGCGATTTGCTGACGCTGCAGACTGAGATCCTGGCCCAGATCAAAAGACTCGACCTGCTCTACCCCGGCGCCCTCCTGAAGCATTAACGACAGGCTTTCCCGGTTAAGCTGCAGGAGCAGAACCCGCTGCGCATGCCGCACACGCTCTTGCCAACTGGCCGGGAGCATGGCCGCCAACTCTGCGGTCCACCAGCGCCAGAAACTACCCAGCTGGCTCTGATGCAGGCGCTGTCTCAAGCTGTCGAATTGATTTTGGATTGCGCTCGCCATGGGTAAATTTTCTTATTGAATTCCCTCGCGCCAGCGCAGTACCCGATAGGGCGCTTCACCTGGGACTCCGCCAACGCGAATTGTTGCTTCAAGCTGATCCCAGACGCCGTTGGGCATGGTCGCCTTGACGCGAACACTATACGTGAGGCCGCGCCCCTGCGCCACGACCGACTGACCGCTTGGCAAGGTGATTTCCAGCCCGTTCTCTGCACTCTGTGATTGCCTTTCCTGCACAAAGTTCAACGCTTCGGCTTCAGTGATATCAGGAATGGCCAGCAGCGCCTCCGCCGGCGCGTAGGCAATATCCGGCAGCCCAGTGCGAGAATAGAGCGTCAGCCCCGGCTCCATTTTGCGGTAGAGCTCGTAGCTCATACCCAGCACCTGGAGTAACTCATCGACCAGCATGAAATCGCGGTTGCCAGGACCAAGATCTAAACCTGCAGCCAGATAACTTTCCAGCTCGGCGCCATCCACACGCTCCAGGTCGTCCGCATCGCGCCAGTCATGCACGCGGGCAGCCAGCTGCGCTGCGACCTCAGGCTCCAAACCATGGTTGGTAAACAGCACCGTCAAAGTGGTTTCATCCGCTGCGTTCAGATCCAGCTTGCCGCGCTCATCAATGGCAGACACTTCCACACGCACGCCGTTGATCTCCGTCGCATAGGGCCGACCATCAGGCACCATGCGCAGCGCGTCGTCGGGCTCACGCAAATTCACGGCCGCCAGGGTCAACCCGGCCTCGGCCCACAGGCGCGCCAGCGTGCCCCCCAGCAACTGATTGGCTTCCAACTGGTCCATACGCGCCATGAGCGCAAACGACCCGGTAATCACGGTGAGCAGGATCAGAACCCACAGCACCATGACCAGCGCAATTCCGCCCTGCCGTCGCATCAGTTCTCGCCCCTGTCGTTAGCGCCGCGAATCATGCGCCGGATCGCATCGGCATAGTTGGCCGAACCGCCGACACCTGAAGTCGCCAACTGCTCATCCAATCGGGGCGCTGCAACCAGCACCGGCCAGTCCACACGCGCCGTCTCATCAAACTCCAGCATCAGACGCACGGAACTCGGCAACACGCCGGGCGTTGGCCAGGCCCCCACCCAGCCCAGGGGCTGTTCTTCCTCGTCCACCTCAAGGAACTCAAAATATCCGCCCGCAAGGCCTTCCAGCAAAATCACGGGATCCCGCTCACGCAAGCGCTCCAACTCAAACTCCTGCAGCGGCGCGTGGACAAACTGTAGCGTCAACCCCTTGTCACCCGGCACCAGCTCCAGCATCTGCACCTGCGGGCCACCGCGGGCCAGGTAGCCGGGCATGGGGCCAACAAAAACCACCAGATTCTCGGCGCCTTCAAAAACGAAGCGCTGCCGCCGATCCTCTTCATCCGTGCGAAAGGCCAGCGGCAGCATAAGATTGAACTGACGTCTTATGAACTGGTGGCTAATGCGCAGACGCCCGGACTCCTCCAGCATTTGCTGGCCCCGCTCGCTGGCCGTGGTCGCGGCACGCAAGCCGCTGTAGGCCAGCGCCAGCAGCGTCGCCATCAGGGTCACCGCCAGCAGTAGCTCTACCAGGGTAAAACCTTGTGATGACTGCCGCTTCATGAACGCTCTACCCGGCCACGAATGGTGCTGAAAACCGCTTCACGCTGACGGCGACCGTCGCCCCAGGTCAAAGTGAGATCCAACCAAAACAGACGCGTTTGCGAGAGCTCAATGAGTTCCAGCGTGCGGTCATCATCGCCAATGCCGGCGTAGTCAGTGATTTCCAGCGTCCACTGCAGACCACCGTTGCCCTCACCCTGGTAAGAACCCACGGCCAGAGGCAGTTCATTACCCACGCTTTCCATCACGGATTGAGCCAGCAAGGCGGCTTCCGAGTAATCCCGGGCCCTGACGGAGCTGCGCATGGAGCCGGCCACGATCTCCAGCACCACGGCAAAGCTCACGGCAAAGATCACAAAGGCCAGCAGCACCTCAATCAGGGTGAAACCGCGAGTGCCACGCAAACCGGGAAGCCTAGGCATCATCGGCAAACTCTAAGTTGGCCTCGCCAGTCAGCCAGACAACGTTGACGACATACTCGCGCTCATTGACCAGCAGATCGATACGCCCGCCGGTAGAGCCGCCGTCGGGGAAAAACCGGATACGCCCCACATCATCGGACACCAGTTCTGAGGCCGCCGTGGTCAACTGCAACTCCACGCCCTCGGGGAGTGCCACCACGCGGCGTCCGGGTGCCTGGTAGGACCGCTGCGCAAGATTGACCGTGAACACCTGCTCCGACTTCTGCAGAATCGCCTGGGTGCGCGTAAAACGCAGCGCGGCCACCATGTTGCGGGCTGACTCGCGCGCCTGCGCGCCGGAAATACTGCGTGATAGCGAGGTGGAAATCAGCCCCAGCACCAGGGCCATAATCAGCATGACCACCAGAACTTCCACCAGCGTAAAGCCGCGCTGAGGAGCCATGCTGTTAAAACGGTTCATTAACGCACCCTGTGGACCTTACTCCCAGGAGTTCACGTCGGCATTGTTGCCTTCGCCACCCTGCTGGCCGTCCGCCCCGTAGGAGTAGATATCAAAGTCACCGTGCTCACCCGGATAGTCATAGTGGAAGGCACGGTCCCAGGGATCCTTAAGCAACTGCTCTTTCACATAGGGGCCATTCCAGCCGGCCGCGTCACCGGGATCATTCACCAGATCTGCCAACTGCTCGGGCGGTCGCCCCGTATCGAGATAGAAGGTTTCCACCCCCATGGACAGGCGACTGATGGATGAGGCAGCCGCTTTGGCCCGCGCACCCTCAGCCTGACCAATGAGGCGGGGCAAAATCAGACCGCCCATCAGTGCCAGAATGACCAGCACCAGAAGCAGCTCTACCAGGGTAAATCCGCCCTGGGCAGAACCCGGGCGCCGGGTGCCGCTAAGGCGGCGAATACGGCTCATTGCTTGTTTCATTCCTTCACTCCTGTTCACGCTCACGCTGAGAGCGCAATCTTCATTATGCTACGAGGTCGTTAACACTGACGATGGCAATCAGCACCGACATAACGATGGTGCCAATCAAAACCGCCATCAGCAGCGTAACGACAGGGGTAAATACAGCCAGCAGCCGATCGATGGTGTTACGCACCTCACGGTCGTAGCTGTCCGCCACCTTCAACAGCATGCTGTCCAGCTGGCCCGTTTCCTCACCGACACTGATCATCTGCAAGGCCAGGCGCGGAAAATGACCGTCCTGCGCCAAATTACGTGCCAAGCCGCCACCGGTTTTCACTTCGCGGGCGGCGGCATCCAACTCTGCGCGTAACACGCTGTTACCCACCACCTTGCTGCCGATGCCCAGCGCGCCCAGCAGGGGCACACCGTTCACCAGCAGCGTACCCAGCGTGCGCGACAGGCGGGCCGTCTCCAGCTTGGCCACCAGGTCCCCAACCCATTTGAAGCCGAGCACCCGACCATCCCAGCGCAGCTTTTTGGCCTCGTCCTGCAACATGCGGCGAAACAGTACGATGGCCAGCACTACCAGGGCTGCCAGCGCCCACCAATAGTTCTGCAGAATCTCGCCCGCGAAAAGCACCACCCGTGTCACCAGCGGCAGGTCAGAGCCGAGATCCTCAAAGATGGGCTCAAACTGGGGAATCACATAGACCAGCAACAGAATCAGGGAGCCACCGGCCAGCACCATCAAAAGGATGGGATAAATCAATGCCGAGACAATGGCGTCCTTCAGTTCCTTGGAGCGCTCCAGATAGTCGGTCAGCCGGTCCAGCGTCACATTCAGGGAGCCGCCGATTTCACCGGCACGGACCATATTCAGGTAGAGACGACTGAAGGTACCGTGCTGAGCTTCCAGCGCATCGGACAAGGTGCCACCGCCACGTACGCTGTCACGGATCTCGGTCACGGCGCGACTCACGCGCTCATTCCCCGCCAACTCAACCAGCACGCTGAGCGACCGGTCCAGGGGCAGGCCGGCACCCAGTAGCGTGGCCAGCTGCTGGGTAAATTCCCCCATCTCGCGGGTCGACATGCCCTGGCGCGACAGGCGCCAGCGGGTGAGATTGAACAGGCCCTCGCCACTGGGGCGCGCCAGCAGGGGAATGTTGCCCGCTTCCTGCAGCCGGGCGATAACCATTTCCTGACTCAACGCCTCCATGGTGCCCTGCACCGTTTCGCCGTTGGGAGCAACCGCCTTGTATTCAAACAGTGCCATCAGGATTCCTGCGTAACGCGCAAGACTTCCTCGACGGTAGTGACGCCCTGCAGGCATTTGAGCAGACCATCCTGATACATGGTGCGCATGCCCTCGGTGACCGCCAACTCCTGCATTTCACCGGAGGTGGCCTGCTGCATGACCAGCCGGCGTAGGCCGTCCGACATTTGAATCAGTTCCACGATGGCCTGGCGCCCGTAGTAGCCGGTTGGCATCTCCTCCGTGGGCACAGGCCGATACATCTCATAGCGATCCTGATACTGGAAGGCCGGCAAACCCAACTCTTCCACCATGTACAGGGGCAGCTCATAGGCCTCGCGGAAGTCCGGGTGCAGGGTCCGCACCAGGCGCTGGGCCAGAATCGCATTCACCGTGGAGGTGAGCAGATAGTCTTCAACGCCCATGTCCAGCAGCCGCGTTACGCCGCTGGCCGCATCATTGGTATGCAGCGTGGACAGCACTAGGTGACCCGTAAGGGCCGATTGAATCGCGATGCGTGCCGTCTCCAGATCGCGCATTTCGCCAATCATGATCACATCCGGGTCCTGACGCACGATGGCGCGCAGGGCGCTGGCAAAATCGAGCCCGATGGAAGGCTTGGCCTGAATCTGGTTGATACCCTCGAGCTGGTATTCCACCGGATCTTCCACGGTAATGATCTTGCGTTCCGGCTGGTTGATCTGGCTAAGTGCCGTGTACAGCGTGGTGGTTTTACCGGAGCCGGTCGGCCCGGTCACCAGGATGATTCCGTGCGGCGTTTCCAGCGCGTCCACGAACTGTTTCTGCAGCGTGTCATCAAAGCCCAGGGCATCGAAGTCGAGCACGATATTTTCGCGATCGAGAATACGCATGACCACGCTTTCCCCATGCGAGGTCGGCACCGTAGAGACGCGCAGATCCAGCTCCTTGCCCTGCACCCGATGCATGATGCGGCCGTCCTGGGGAAGGCGTCGCTCGGCGATATTCAAATTGGCCATAATCTTGATACGGCTGATCACCGCCGCTGTGGAACTGGCCGGCGGTGATTCCGTTTCCTGCAGCACACCATCAATCCGATAGCGCACTTTGAGGCGGTTTTCGAAGGGCTCGATGTGTATGTCAGAGGCGCGTCCCTCAACGGCCCGCTGCAAGATAAGGTTCACTAGCCGGATCACCGGCGCTTCGGAGGCCAGATCACGCAGGTGTTCTACGTCCTCAAAATCCTCTTCGCCGCCGCCCAAACGGTCCACAATCTGACCCATCTGGCTCCGGCCGCCGCCGTACAGTTTCTCAATGCCGTTTTCGATTTCCGAGGCAATACCTACCTGCGGAACGATCTCTTTCCCGCAGGCCATGGCCAGCGCCTTGAGCGCAAAAGCATCCCGCGGATTGGCCATGAGCACGGTAATCGTGTCCTCGTCCTCGGCAATCGGTAGCAGGAAGTTCTGCTTGAGATAGCGCTCTGATAGCGCTTCCGAATCGATGCCTTCGTCCGGGAAATCATCCTGCTGCACCAGCGGCAGCTCCAGAAGTTTGGATTCCGCGTCCGCCACATCTTTCTCGGACACCAGCCCCAGGCGCACCAGCAAGGTGACCAGATCGCCGCCATGCTGTTCCTGATAGGCCACCGCGCGCTTGAGATCCGCTTTCTTCAGGCGACCGCTGTCGATAAGGTAATCGCACAGATCAGCGGCCGGCTCGCGCACCGGCACAGGGGCGACCGCATCCGGGGCGCTACTGTCTAACTGTGTTTCCTGCACCTGATCCTGCTCCATAGCATGGTGTTCGCGCTGTTTTCGTTCGCCGCATTATAGGCATGAACCGACGACCGGCGTCCTGTGCGTCTTTGACCTGCCTGCCTCAGAGACCATAAAGCGCGGAACTGGTTCCCTTATCGGCCCTGGGCCATATAGGCCTCTACTTCGCTCCAATTACCCAGCACCCAGACAATCACCGGTGCCAGGGGCGGCAGAATCAATACGCCAAGCTGATAGCAGAGCGCGATAAGGCTCTCCGGAATCCCGCTGGCAGCGACCACCAAAGCGGCTTCACCGCCAAAGTTGAAGGTCAGGGTTTTCAGCGATTCCCAGTACACGCCCCAGACCTGTACCGCCAGAACCACCAGATAGCCGATCAGCAACACGGCGATTTTGCGTCGCAGCGGCTGCGTGGTCGCCATGATCAGCCCAAGCAACAGGGGCAGACCAAAACCGTAGATAAGCGGGTTGACGATAAAACCCAGTGCTTCGCGCGTGCCATCGGCAAAGCTATATTCAATGCGGGTCTGCACCTGAAACAGATAGGCCCGGTCAGGACTGGCAATGATGTTGTAGAAGGCATCACCGAGCGTCACTGACAGCAGCCCATCAGCGAACCAGCGCACCGGCACGCCATGCCAGGGCGAGCTGTAGAACCAGACCATAAAGCCGAACAGCATCCACAGCGATGCCAGCAGCAGCAACTCACCGATGCGCAGGCCCGGTTTGGCGGCCGCGTCACCCATCGCTAACCGAGCCAGACCCGGGCGTTACGGAACATGCGCTGCCAGGGTGAGGTCTCCGGCCAGTGCGCGGGCGCCCAGCTGAAGTTCACTGTCCGCAGGGTACGCTCCGGGTGCGGCATCATGATGGTAATGCGCCCATCGTCGTTGCAGACACCGGTAATCGCGCCCGCTGAGCCATTGGGGTTGTAGGGGTACTGTGTCGCTGGCTCCCCATCGGGGGCCACATAGCGCAGTGCTACCGGCACAGCCGGCTGCTGGCCATCGGGCCAGGCCACCCGGCCCTCCCCGTGGGCGGTGGCTACCGGCAACAAACTGCCTGCCATCCCGTCGAGAAACAGGGATGGTGAGGACTCCACCCGCACCAGGCTCAGCCGCGCCTCAAACTGCTCGGATTCATTGCGCAAGAATTCCGGCCAGTGATCGCTGCCTGGGATAATGTCACGCAGGGCGGCCAGCGCCTGACAACCGTTGCAGACACCCAGCGCAAAGCGGTTCTGGTCAGCAAAGAAGTCACCAAACTGGCGGCGCAAGTCCTCGTTAAACAGGATGGACTTGGCCCAGCCGCGACCGGCGCCCAGCACATCACCATAGGAAAAACCGCCGCAGGCCACCAGGCCCTGAAAATCCTGTAGCCGCGTGCGCCCGGCGGCCAGATCGGACATATGGACATCGACCGCCTGGAAGCCGGCCAGCTGAAAACCTGCCGCCATCTCCAGCTGACCATTGACGCCCTGCTCGCGCAAAATCGCGACGCGCGGCTGGTGATCCAGCTGCAGATAGGGCGCCGCCACATCAACCGTAGCGTCGAAGGACAGGCTCGGGGTCATGGGGGGCGCGTCCCAGCGCGCTGAAATTTCTGCTTCCTGATCGGCGCAGGCGGGCTTATCACGAAGCCGCGCTACCGCATGACTGACCTCACCCCAGGCCGCCAGCAGTGCCGGTAGCTCCAGTTGCAGCGCGGGGCCATCCCGATCTTCAATCTGCAGCATGTCACCGGCTACCGGCTGGCCGATCTCGTGCAGTTTATCGCCAATGCCGAGCGCATCAGCAGCCGCCTGCAGCGCCACGAAATCTCTACGCCGCAGCTGCATAACCGCGCCAGGCTCTTCTGCGAACAGGCGCGCGGCCAGTTGCTCACGTTCGGTGTTGAAGTGCAGCCTTAGGCCGCTTCGCGAGGCGAACGCCATCTCACACAGGGTTACCAGCAACCCACCATCAGAACGGTCGTGATAGGCCAGCAAGCGGCCGGCTGCGTTCTCGGCCTGCACCAGTTCGAACAGGGCTTTCAGGTCGCTGGCTGTGTCCAAATCCGGCACGCGGCTGCCAAAGGCTCCATAAACCTGAGCCAGAATGGAGCCGCCCAGGCGGTCCTGACCTGCACCGAGATCGATAAGCGCCAGCACCGTATCGTCCTGCTCCACATTCAATTGCGGCGTGAGCACGTGACCCACATCCGTTACCGGCGCAAAGGCAGAGACCACCAGCGAGACCGGTGACAGCACCCGCTGCTCGCCCTCCGCATCCGACCAGACCGTCTTCAGGGACAGGGAATCCTTGCCCACCGGAATGGCGATACCCAGCTCGGGACACAGTTCCATACCCACGGCCTGCACCGTGTCGAACAGGGTCGCATCCTGTCCGGCCTCCCCGGCTGCCGCCATCCAGTTAGCCGACAGACGCACCGAACTCAGGCTGGCCAGCGGCACACCCGCCATATTGGTGATGGCCTCCGCAATGGCGAGACGACCGGACGCGGGCCCGTCCAGAATCGCGACGGGGCTGCGTTCACCCAGGGTAAAGGCCTCACCCGTCTGCGCCTGAAAGCCGGTGAGGGTGACAGCCGCATCACCCACAGGCACCTGCCAGGGACCGACCATGGGATCGCGTGCTACCAGGCCACCGACGCTGCGATCACCGATCGTGATCAGAAAACGTTTGCTGGCCACGGCGGGATGCTGCAGCACGCGCTGTGCAGCTTCAGACAAATCCAGCGAAGCGGCTTGGAAAGCGTCGCCGGCCAGCGTTTCACGCGCGGCGTCACGATGCATGCGCGGCGGCTTGCCCAGCAGCACCTGCAGTGGCAGGTCCACGGGCTGGTCGCCCAGCAATTCATCGTCCAGACTCAAATCGCAGACCTCGGTGGCCTCACCCACCACCGCGAAGGGGCAGCGCTCCCGTGCGCAGAGCTCTTCAAAGCGCGGCAGATCGTCGTGACTGACTGCCAGCACATAGCGTTCCTGGGCCTCGTTGCACCAGATTTCCATGGGTGACATGGCGCCATCAGCACTGGGCACGGCGCGCAGGTGCAAACGCCCCCCGCGCTCACTGTCATGCAGCAGCTCCGGCAGCGCATTGGACAGGCCGCCGGCACCGACGTCATGGATGGAAATAATCGGGTTGTGATCACCCATGGCCCAGCAGGCGTCAATGACTTCCTGACAGCGCCGCTGCATCTCCGGGTTCTCACGCTGAACGGATGCAAAATCCAGTTCCGAATCACTCTGACCGCTACCCATGGACGAAGCGGCTCCGCCGCCTAGGCCGATCAGCATGGCCGGACCACCCAGCACGATAACGGCAGCACCAACGGGCAGGCGGTGCTTTTCCACATGCGTATCGCGGATATTGCCCATACCACCAGCCAGCATGATGGGCTTGTGATAACCCCAGTCCCGATCTGCCACCGTCTGTTCAAAGGTCCGGAAGTAGCCGCCCAGGGCCGGGCGACCGAACTCGTTGTTAAACGCCGCAGCACCAATCGGGCCTTCGATCATGATGTCCAGCGCGCTGACGATGCGGTCCGGCTTACCAAAATCGGTTTCCCAACTACGCGTCAAACCGGGCAGGCGCAGGTTGGACACGGTAAAGCCGGTCAGGCCCGCCTTGGGCCGCGCACCACGACCGGTAGCGGCCTCATCGCGAATTTCCCCGCCGGAACCGGTTGCAGCACCAGGAAAGGGCGAGATGGCGGTGGGATGGTTGTGAGTCTCGACCTTGATCTGCATGGCCACGGGCTCACGCCGGAAGCGATACAGGTGGTCGGCAGGGTCAGGATAAAACCGTTCCGCTTCGAAGCCACTCAGCACGGCCGAGTTGTCATGGTAGGCAGACAGCACGCCTTCCGGCGACACCGCGTGGGTGTTGCGGATCATGCCGAACAGCGTCTCCTGCTGCGCCTCTCCGTCGAGGGTCCAGCTGGCATTAAAGATCTTGTGCCGGCAATGCTCCGAGTTCGCCTGCGCAAACATCATCAGCTCGGCATCGCTGGGATCCCGACCCAGAGTCCCATAGGCGTCAGCCAGGTAACGAATCTCATCCGCCGACAGGGCCAGCCCAAGCTCCCGATTGGCCACTTCCAGGGCCGCTTCGCTACGGCCAATGCGTTCCAGCGGGCGCGGCTCGTGGTGCGCGAACAGGGTGTGACCTGCGGCCGGAGACTCCAGCACAGACTCGGTCATACGATCATGGAAGGCTGGCGTCAGAAGCGGTAGCGCTGCGTTCTGTGGCAGGCCCGTCAGTGCGTAGTGGGTACCACGCTCAATACGCAGCACGCCGTGCAGACCACAGCCGTGGGCGATGTCAGTCGCCTTGCTGGACCAGGGCGAGACGGTGCCCAGACGCGGCACCACCACGAAGCTCGCATCCCCCGCCGGTACCGGCGCTTGCGCCCCATGCAGCAATTCGCCCAGTTGACGCAGCTGTGACGCATCCAGCGCCGCCTCACTCTCAATAAAGTAGACATGGTACGCCGTCAGGGTCAGTCCCTCTGGCACCTCGCCGGCAGGGTCCAAGCCCAGCTCACGGGCCAGGGAGCGCAGCAGCTTGCGCTGCCGGAATGCAGAAAGAGCGGGATCGCCCAGTAACCAGGTGAACGCAGACAATGGATGTCTCCCAAGAGCATGAGTTAGCGACGCATTACGCGTCTTTGTGGGCGCGAATTATACCGCCTGCCGCTGCTCCAGGGCGACAGCGGCGGCGTTTAATTCAGGGTTGCAGCGAACTCGCCGCTTGCAGCGCATCAAGGCGCGCACGCAAGGCCTGTGCTGGCATATAGCCCGGTATCAGCGTTCCATCAGCAGTAATGATGGCGGGGGTACCGGTGACGCCGGCCTGCTGCCCAATTTCGTACTGTTCCAGCACCGGATTATCGCATTGCAACGGCTCTGGCTCACTACCATTCTTGGCCAGCGTCAGGGCCGCCTGCTGATCCTCCGCACACCAGACCGAGACGTATTTTTCATAGGACGGGGACCCGATTCCCGCGCGCGGGAAGGCCATGTACCTGACCTCAATGCCGGCGGCCGTATAGTCGTCGATCTCGTTATGCAGCTTACGGCAATAACCACAGTCGATATCGGTAAACACCACCAGACTGTAGTCCGGCTCGCCTTCGGGGCTGAAAACAATCTCACGCGGGTTCTCCACCCCATCGAACAAGGTCCGACGCAGGCCGGCCCGCGCCTGGTCCGTCAGATTGACGCGCGCGTCAATGTCCAGCAGGGCACCCTGGACGAGATATTTGCCATCACTGGATATGTAAACGATCTCGTTCTCGATCTGCGCCTGCAGCAATCCGGGTACCGGCGTTTCTGAAATGGCGATGGTCGATGCGCTGGGCGCCAGCTGTCGTAGCTTGGCTTCTGCGGCGCTGAAGGCTGACGCATCGGACCTGCCGTCAGCCTGCAAGGCGGACGCCAGCACGAGTAACAACAGCGCGACCATCACACGCCGTGCAAAGAAAAGCTTGGTCATAAACATACCTGAATCAGTAACTGTAAAACGTTCGCGGCCCATGGGCCTTACGGGGCGGCTAAGCGACTGAAGCCAGCCTAGCCGCGCGGGTGATGCTGCTCGTGCAAGCGTTTCAGTCCCTCACGAGCCACGTGAGTATAAATCTGTGTGGTGGACAGGTCACTATGACCGAGCAGCAATTGTACGACCCGCAGATCGGCTCCATGGTTCAATAGATGGGTGGCGAAGGAATGACGCAAGCCATGGGGCGATATGGGTTTGCCAATACCTGCCACCTGCGCGTGCCGTTTGATTCGGTGCCAAAAGGACTGACGCGTCATACCGCCCCCTCGCGCGGTTACAAAAACCTCGTCTGCCACACGCCCCTTCAAGAGCACGGGCCGGGCCTCAGCCAGGTAGCGCGTCAGCCAGCGCTCTGCCTCTTCGCCCAGCGGCACAAGTCGCTCCTTGTTACCCTTGCCGAGGACCCGCACGAGCCCCTGATTCAGGCTCAGATTGACCAATTGCAGCCCGGTCAACTCGCTGACACGCAACCCCGTCGCATACATCAGTTCAAGCATGGCTCGATCGCGCAGGCCCAGGGGCTGATCGAGTGGCGGCGCGGCCAGTAAGGCCTCCACCTCCGCTTCACTCAGAGCCTTGGGCAGGCTACGGCCCAGGCGGGGGCTTTCGATCAAAGCCGTCGGGTCTTCAGTCAGTAGACGCTCGCGTACAGCCCAGCGGTAGTACTGACGAAAGGCGGAGAGGTAGCGGGCGATTGAGCGCGAACTGCGGCCCGCTTTCATTTCAACGGCAAGATATTCCAGCAACGTCTCGCGCGAGGCAACCGGCAGGCTCATGCCCTGCGAGGCCAGAAAGGCAGACAACTTACCGAGGTCGCGCCGGTAACTCTCCAGCGTATTGGCACTGAGCCCACGCTCAGCCCAGATCGCGTCCAAAAAAGCATCAATAGGGGCGCTATCGCTCATGCCCCCATTATCTCCGCGGGTGGGCACGGGCACAAAAAAGCCCGGGCGCACCGGGCTTTTTCAGGATGAACGGGCATGCGCTCAGTTACCGGTCCGGGCGCGCTCCTCACGCATGTGTGTCAGCCACTGCTGCGCCTGGCTGCGCGCGTCCGGAAAACGACTGGCGCGATTCCAGGCCGCAGCCGCGCGCTCGTAGTTACCGCGTTGAAATTCCGTCATGCCCATGAGCAAATGCGCATCACCGTTTTCACGTTCTTTGAGGCCGCCTTTCTCCAGCGCCGCCTGTAACGCCGCAGCCGCCTCGCCCCAACGCTCCATATCGACCAGAATGTAGGCGCGTCGCATATCAATCTTGCCGTCATCGGCCAGCGTGCCGGCCTGCGCGAAGGCCTCCAGGGCGCGCTCATATTCCTCGGCCGCGTACCAGTTGTCACCCACCATGGTCCAGTAGCGCTCTTCCGGCGTAATGACGCCCGCTTCGAGTTCCGTCTGCATGACCTGGGCAGCCTTGAAGGGCACGTCCTGCGCTGAGTAGAGATTGGCCAGATAGAGCATGTCCTGCTGATTGTCCAACAGGCCCTTGCGGTAAGCCAGAGCAATCACCGATAGCGCTTTGGCATCGTTATTGAGCTTGTAGTAGATATTGGAAAGCTGGTTCCAGTAGACCTTTTTGTCAGGCCACTTGGAGATCAGAATCTCCAGCGTGTCAGCAGCCTGAGGAAGCTGTTCGAGCTGCAGATGGGCGGCCAGCTTGAGCTGGTACCAGGTCTCCTTGGGATCAGGCGACATGGAGATGGCCTTGTCCATGGACGTGACCACATTGCGCCAGTCCTCGCGCTGGGCGTGGATGGAGCCTTGCAGAACGTAGGCGGCCGCCGTGTGCTTCTCTTCCGGTACGCGACAGAACCAGAGGTCAAGGCGTTCCAGCGCGTCCATGTACCGCTCCTTGCTGTAGTAAAGCTGCGCGATCTGGTACATGAGGGCATAGTGCGCCTGGTCCGGCAGAGCATCGAGCTCCACCGCCGTTTCAAATTCTTTCAGCGCCGCATCATAGTTCTCCAACTGCCAGTTCACCTGAGCGATGGCCTGCGCCAAGGTGGCCTTGAGATAGTCGCTGCTGGCCCGGTTGCGGAGCTGGACGAAAATCTCCATGGCTTCGTTGTACTGCTCTTCCCCGACCAGCTCATAGGCCTTGGTCATGCGGTTATAAACCTGCTCGTCGGTGGTGCCGGCGGTTACATTGCGCTCCGCGCCACAGGCGTCCTGGGCATGCACGGAGACGGAAAACAAGGAGGCTCCGGACAGGGTAGCAGCCAGCGCGGCCGCCAATACCGTATGTCTGATCATGGTCATACTCACTGGTCTCCCAGGTTGAAGTCGAGCCTTTGGGTAGCCGTTCGCTCCACCGCCACGCCGTCGACCACGCGCGGCTTGAATTTCCACTTCAAAATGGCGCGCAGCGCTTCGCGGTTGAACACGCGGGGCGGGTCCGCATCGATCACGCGCGGCTTTTTCACGGTCCCGACTTCGGTAATGGTGAATTCCACCGTCACATAGCCCTCAAGCCCTTTAATCTGGGCATCGCGCGGATACATGGGATTGATTCGCACCAGCGGAATGATGTCGCCTTCGGCCGTTTTGTCCACCTGACTGAAGCTACCGATAAAAATGCCCTCCCCGCCGACCATG
Source organism: Lysobacterales bacterium (assembly GCA_029935455.1). Classification (GTDB taxonomy): domain Bacteria; phylum Pseudomonadota; class Gammaproteobacteria; order Xanthomonadales; family SZUA-36; genus Marinihelvus. The sequence goes on from JAOZKI010000028.1 coordinate 21,599, forward strand.
GGATTATCGATATTCGGAATATCGAGCTTGGGCATGTTCTGCACCACCTCTTGCGGCTTCTGCACGTTCATTTTCGGCGGCGGTGGCGGCTCCTTCGGCTTGGGTGGTGGTTTGGGCTTCCGACGACTCTTGTTAACCAACTCTTCAGGAATGTCCACGGGACCGAAGCGGATGCCAGAAATCGCTTCCAGGTCGTTTGCCCGACCGTCACCGGACGAAATCAGTTTGTACATGAAAATGAACAGCCCGAAGGTGACGCCGACAGCAAGCAGCGCAGCAAAGGGGGTGCGTAATTTGCTCATGGTCTTCTCGTTCCTGCGTCAGTTCGGTGGATCGGCAGAGATGGCGATGCCTTCAATACCCGCCAGTTTGATTTGGTCCATGACCTGAGTCACCACGCCGACGCGGGCACCCTTGTCGGCCACGATCACCACGCTGCCCTCCGGATTCTCAGCCTTTGCGCGCTCCACCATGGCGCGCACTTCGCGCACCTCGATGCTGCGCTTGTTCATCCAGATCTCATCATTAGAGCGGACGCCGACCAGAATGGTTCCCTTCTGCAAACGAACGGACTGGTCTGCAAGCGGCTTGGTGATCTCCGCACCGGTTTCTTTGGTAAAGGAGGTCGTTACGATAAAGAAAATCAACATGATGAAGACAATGTCCAGCATCGGCGTAATGTTGATTTCCGTGTCTTCTTGCTGGGCGTGGCGTCGAGCCATGACTCAGATCTCCCGCATTAATGGTGCTGCAGCTGGTCTTCCAGCTCTTCCGTTTCCGTAGCAGCTTTGTGTTCCAGCCAGGTGCCGAAGTACACACCGGACAGCGCCGCGACCATGCCGGCCATGGTCGGCACGGTGGCCTTGGACACGCCCGCTGCCATGGCGCGGGCGTTGCCACTACCGCTGTAGGTCATCACATCGAACACCGATACCATGCCCGTCACGGTACCCATGAGCCCCAGGAGCGGGCAGATGGCGATCAGGGCTTTGATCAGGCCGATGTTTTTCTTCAGCGCGACGTTGGTCTCGGAGATCATCTGCTCACGGACGCGCTTGGCATACCAGGAAGTGGTGTCCGCGCGCGCGTCCCAGGCCTCAATGGTCTGCTTCATCTCACCCGGATGCACCCGGTAGAAGTACCACAGGCGTTCCAGAATGAAGGTCCACATCAGGAACAGCACCAGCATGATGGCATAGAGCACATCGCCGCCCAGCTCGATGAAGTCCCTGATGGACGCTATGGCGTCATAGAACCAGATCATCCATGGCGCTCCGCTAGACGGGCAATGATGCCAGCCGCCTGCTCTTCCAGCACCTGAATCAGGGCCTTACTCTTGCCCTGCAGGAAGCTGTGGAACAGCGTCAGCGGAATGGCGACCACCAGACCCAGCACGGTGGTGACCAGGGCGGTTGAAATACCACCGGCCATCATGCGCGGGTCGCCCGTGCCAAACAGGGTAATCATCTGGAAGGTTGCGATCATGCCAACCACGGTACCGAGCAGGCCCAGCAGGGGCGCTACCACGTACAGCACCTTGATAAAGCTCAGACCGCTCTCCAGCGGCGCCGTCTCGCGCAGGATGGCTTCATCCAGCTTGAGCTCCAGCGTTTCGATATCAGATTCGGGGTTATCAGCGTACACACCCATGACCCGACCCAGCGGATTGGACTTGTCCGGCGTATCTGTTTTCAGCTGTTTGCGGATCTTACCGCCGGTGGAATAGAGCACAAAGAATTTCCAGAAGCACAGCAGCAGCCCGAGCACACCCACGCCAAGAATCACATAGCCGACGGGGCCACCGTCTTCCTGCACCCGCTCAATGGGTGATTTGCTCTGCACCACGGCGCGCAAAATCTGGCCGCGGGAGAAATCTACCGCCATATCCACAGCCTGACCGCTGGGCACATCCTGCAGATTCGCCGCCATGCCCTGGAAGCGAGCTGAAGGCTGACGCGCCAGTTCGATCAGGTTGACCCGGCTTTTGCTGGGATCCCAGTCCAGGAAGCTGCCATTGCTGACCGCGTTGAAGACGCCTACGCGAACCACATCCAGCTCCTGCTTCTCGCCATTGGCCCGCTCAACCGGTGCGGCGAAGCGCACCACTTTGCCGGACTCGGCAATCTCGGTAACCATGCTGGCCCAGATCTGACGCAGCTCGGTTACGTTGGGCAATTCCTTGCGCTGCGCGATATCGGCCAGAAAATCGCCGCGCCCCGGAAACTGGGCTGACACCATGGAGTCGTCCAGTGCGGACTGCAGGTCGCCAGAGGCCTGGCGCACAATGCCGAACAGTTCTCCCAGGTTCCCCATGCGCTCTTGCAGTACCGTCTCCAGTTCTGCCAGATCGCGTTCGTTCACGTCATATTCGTTTTTCAGACGGTCGCTGCGCGCTTCCTGGTTCGCGAGTTCCTGCTGGGCCTGGGCCAGCAAGGCACGCTGGTTGTTGCGGTCACGCAGGAATTCCGCTTCACGTTGCTCGTTCAGCTGGCCTTCTTCCCGCACCGCGCGATCGACCTGAGCCGCCAGCTCCTGCAGCGTCTGTGCAGAGGCGAAGCCACTGGTTGCCAGCAAGGCGCCGGCCAGAATTATTTTTAGTGTTTTCATTGTGCCGCCTCCGGTCCGGGTACGGGCAGGGTGACCAGGTTGGGCGCCTTCTCATTGCGGGCGATGGCCAAGCCTTCTTTCACCTCAAGCCGGTACTTGTCCGGCAGATCCTCATAAACGCGTGTGCTCGGGTTAAACCAACCGGTGGTTTCCTGATCGCTGGTCTGATAAACCAGCAGCGTGCGTCCGATGCGCAGAAATTCGACAGTCTGACCCGTGGTTGGCAGCGCTTCAGAATACGCTTCGGTGGTGCGGCCGTATTCCAATTCCCCCTGGTAGGCTTCCATGATGCGACGGTACTTCTCAGACGTGGTCACATCCGCCCGGTCCATCATGTCGCGCAGGCGCAGTACCCGCTCGCGGCGCTCTTGGAGGCGGAACGGCATGTCCGCCTCAACGACCTGATCCAGCGTATCGATCATTTCCAGCATCAGCGGCACCACACCCCGGTTGGTGCTCTCCAGCCCTTCCAGCTGCTCATTAATCGAAACGATTTCGTTGCGCTGGTCAGTCACGACTTTTTCAAGCTGGTCGTTGTAGATGCGCAAACTGTCCGTTTCTCTTACAACTGCCCGGTACTGGGCCAGCAGATCAGCCGTTTGCTGCGCCAGGGCCGTCACACGTTTCTGCGACGCGGCACCGTCCCGGTTGATCTTGCCTTCCTTGCCAACGGTGTTGTTGAGCAGCTGCTGCGCATGGGCGCTGCCCATGAGCAGTGCGGCCGAAATCACCACACCGGCCGTGAGGATTTTGAATCGAGTTTTTCGTGGCATTGCCTTTTCCAGTTTATGAGTTGGTATTAGCGAACAGGGGACGCACACATCACCCGCTGTCCGATTCCATAAAGACAGGGCGACTGAGGATACCTGAAGCGACCGCTACAATTCCACATCGGATTATCGTCTTGTTGTTGCAAAACGGCTTTTGCAGCAACTTTGCTAGCCTCCAGCCGGCCACCGAAAACAAAAACCGAGTGGCGGCTGGAAGGTCCGGACTTGTGGTCCCGGGAGCTGCCACCATAATGAGGTGAACCCAGCGCGTGAACCGCTCATGAACCAGCCTGAAGAGACGCTTGCCCCATCCCACCGCACCGGCGCGCAGCCCTGCAGCCTGCTGCGGCGCGGCATGATCATGCTTTACGACCTCATGCCCACGCTGGCCGTGGTACTGATCGCTGGCTTTATTGCTTTGCCGGTCACAGGCTCCGAAGTGCAGCTGGGCAGGGATATGGGCTTTACCCTGTATGCACTCGGCGCCTGGTTTGCCTATCTGGGCCTGTGCTGGACGCTGGCCGGGCAGACCCTGGGCATGCGGACCTGGCGCGTTGACCTGGTCACCGCTACGGGTCAGCGCCCGGACTGGGGCCAGTGCCTGGTTCGCTTCATCGCGTCGTTACTTTCCCTGGCCTGCCTAGGGATCGGCTTCTGGATCAGCCTATTTCGTCGCGATCGGGCCTGCTGGCATGACCTGTTGAGCGGCACGCGATTGATGCAGCGACCGAAACCACCTCGACGGCACGGAAAACGCTCAGACGGAGCGACGCAGAATCAGGATGATGATGACAGCCAGGGCTAAGGAGGGCAGAGCCGTGCCTACAAAAGGCGGCATGGCGTAGGCGTCAGCGAAATTTTGCATGGTGCGGCTGACAATCATGAAGACGCCACCCAGCGTCATGCCGATAAAAATGCGCAGCCCAGCGCTTTGTGAGCGGCTCGACCCGAACAAGAAGGGCATGCCGGCCAGCACCAGCGCCAACACCGTCAAAGGGTACAGGGCCTTGGACCAGAGCACGGAGTTGTAGGCTCTGGCGTCGAGACCGTTCTGTCGCAGGTATGCCAGCTGCTCAACGATGCCACGCATAGACATGTAGCGCGGCCGGGTCACTGCTGACCGTAACAACTCGGGGCCGAAACCCACCAACCACTCACGCTGCTCGCTCACTTGTCGCGACAACGCCGCGTCGTCCAGCAAGTCCTCTGTGCTCTCAAAAAGCTGCCAGCGCTGACCATCATGCACCGCCTTTTTCGCACGTGTGACACGCTCCAGCGACCGCTCCGGGCTGAAAGCGAACTCCACCACACTGATCAGTGTTACGCCGTCCGTCACTGAGTCATCGGACTGCACCACGGAACGACCCACATTGATAAAACGGTCGCCGTCGCGAATCCACAGCAGACCGCTGGCATCAGAGCGACCGGTAGCAGCCACACGTGAATCTTTCAGGGCCCTGGCCTGCGCTTCTGCAGGCGGCATGACCCATTCGCCCAACGCCATTACGCCCAGCGTCAAGGCCAACACTGCCCCCAGAACGGATCCGGAGATGCGCAGCCGCGAGGCACCGGCCGTGCGGAAAGCCACCAGCTCGTTCGCCGCTGCCAGCGCACCGACGCCGATCAACGCGCCCAGCAGCGAGGCCACGGGAAATACCACATAGGCGGCCCCCGGCGCCTTCAGCAGCACATAGTAGAAGACGGATTGCAAGGACACCCCACCACTGGTTTCACCCAGCTGATCCAGCAATGTGAACATGGACATAAGCAGGGTCAGTCCGAACCAGACAGCAAGCACGCCCAGCAGCGCCATGCGCCCCACATAGCGGTCTACCAGTTTGATCATGAGCTGCCCACCATGCGCCCCTGCCGTTGCAGCCAAACCAACACCACGAGCAGGACCACGCCGTGCACCCACCACATGCCCAAACCCACCGGCACCGTTTCATTGGCTACCCAGTTTTTGCTCAAATGCAAGGTGTTTGCATAAACGGCATAGACCAGGATACCCAGCGCCGCGCGTGCACCCCTGCCCTCACGGGGCCCGGCGTGAGACAGCGGAATCGCCAACAGACCCAATACGATCACCGCCAGTGCCGGTGACAGGCGCCAGTTCAACTCGGCTACGGAAGCCGCATCGCGGGCCAGCACCAACTCGCTAAAGGAACGCTTCTCCAGTTCATCTTTTTGCTCGCGCCGCGGCGGCTCGGGCAGCATCAGGTCGTTACGTTCGAACTGCAGTACCCGCACATTCTTGGCGCCGGCGGCGATGTCGTTAACCTCACCATCTCGCAGCGTCAGATAGCGCTTGCCGCTGGTCTGGTCAACCCAATATTCCCCAGAACGAGCCACCCAGACACGCGAGCGCCCCGCGTCCGCCTGACGAACGAAGACATTGCTCATAT
>JAOZKI010000123.1 GCA_029935455.1 Lysobacterales bacterium
TGGTGTCTCCCGCTACCCATACACCTTACTCCGGCATGCTTCCGGGACTGCTGGCGGGCCACTACAGTTTCGCGGAAACCCATATCGACCTCGCTGCGCTCTGTGCCTGGGCCGGTGTCCGGTTTATCCGGACGAGTATTACGGGGCTGGATCCGCAGCAAAAGACCATTGCCTTCAGCGATCGCCCGCCGCTGACTTATGACGCCCTGAGTATTGATATTGGCTCCCAGCCCGACACTGCGTCTGTGCCCGGTGCTGCAGAGTTCTCCACCCCGGTGAAGCCAGTTGCCGCTCTCTGGTCGCGATGGCAGAACACGCTTAGTGGATTGGAAAGTGGTGCGCGCCTGGCCATTGTGGGCGGCGGCGCTGGCAGTGTGGAGCTTGCTCTGGCCATTGCTCACGTGTTGTCGGAGCGCAATCTGGCCATTGATCTGTATTGTGGTGCTCCACAGATTTTGCAGGGTTATAACCCCCGCGCCCGGCGCCGTGTTGAACGGGCGCTTATTGATCACGGTGTGCATTTGCATGTTGATCATCGGGTAGCGCGTGTAAAAGCTAATGCACTGTATCTGCAGGGTGGTGCCAAGGCCCACTATGATGAGCTGCTTTGGTGCACCGGGGCGTCAGCATCGCCGTGGCTTTCAGACAGTGGCCTGCCCGTGGATGATCGGGGCTTCCTGGCGATCACGGATACGCTGCAATCAACGGGCAGCGCAGCGGTGTTCGCCGTCGGTGACTGTGCCACGCAGATCAATCACCCCAGGCCTAAGGCCGGTGTTTATGCGGTGCGTCAGGGGCCAGTGCTTGCGAACAATCTGCGAGCCTATGTACTGGGCCAGCCTCTGAAATCTCACGCACCGCAGAAGCGATTTTTGTCGCTGCTTTCTCTGGGCGATAAGTTGGCCGTGGCCGACCGAGGCCCCTTCAGCGCCAGCGGGGCATGGGTCTGGCGGTGGAAAGACCGGATTGACCGTGAATTCATGCGCCGGTTTTCGCACCCGCCAGTAATGCCGGACACTACGCCGAGCTCTTCTGTGCCTGCGGCCAACCCCATACAGGCCCCCTGTGGCGGCTGCGGCGCCAAACTCGCGCCTGCAGAGCTTTCTGCGGTGTTGGCAGGCCTACGACAGCGTTATCCAAAGGCCACGCAAGCTGATAATGGTCCGACGTTGGGTTCGGACGACGCTGCGGTAGTGATGACACCCGAGCCGATGTTGTTGCAGAGCGTGGATAGCCTGCGGGCGCTGGTATCTGATCCTTATCTAATGGGGCAGATCGCCGCCAATCATGCGCTGTCAGACCTCTACGCCTGTGGTTCCACACCCGTATCGGCGCAGGCCTTGGTAACGCTTCCTTTTTCCACCGCGCACGTGGGCGCTGGAGACCTAGAGCAAATGCTCGCCGGCAGCTTATCGGTGTTTGAAAAGGCTGGTTGTGTCTTGCTCGGAGGCCACAGCATGCAAGGGCCCGAGTGCCAACTGGGTTTTGTGGTCAATGGGCTCAGTGGCGAACGTTCCTTGCCAAAGCACGGCCTTCGCCCGGGTGACAGCCTGATTCTCACCAAGCCGTTGGGTACAGGCCTGTTGTTTGCCGCACAGATGCAGGGCCGGGCTGACGGCGGTGACATTGAGGCCGCTATTGAAAGCATGCTGGTATCTAACGCAGTGGGCGCCCAGCTTGCTGTGGAGCATGGAGCAACCGCAGTTACGGATGTCACCGGTTTTGGTCTGGCGGGGCACTTAATCGAGATGCTGGGTGAGGAGGTCGGTGCTTCCCTCAACCTGGCAGCGGTCAACCTGTTGCCCGGCGCTAACGAGGCAATTACGACCGGCATTCATAGCTCCGGGTTTGCCGGCAACTACGCCCTAGTGGCGGACCGGTGTGAGGCCGACGTGGCTGTTACCGACGCTGCAGCGATTTTGTTTGACCCCCAAACCAGCGGTGGCTTACTGATTGGGGTGAGTGCGGATCGCAGCCGGGCCCTTGTGCAGGCCCTTAATGATCAGGGCATTGAGGGCGCGGTTATCGGAGTTGTTACGGAGAGCCCGGCGCTGGTCTGGGCGTGATCCCGGGGCTTGATCCCGGAGCGCGGGCCCTGGCCTGTGGAGGCCTTAGCCGGTCACAAGCAGATGTTTGACCTTATCGCGGTAGCTGCGACTCACCTTCACCTGCGAGTCTCCCTCAAGATTTAGCAGAAACTCCCCATTGTCGAGGCTCTGTGCGCCAACAATGACCTTCGTGTTGACGATGGTGGAGCGGTGCACACGCAGGAACACATCAGGATTGAGCAGCGCCTCTAGCTGCTTCATGGTAATGCGCATGATGTGGGTTTCGCCGCCCGCATGAATGCACATGTAGTCGCCGGCGGCATCTACCCAGGTGATCTCCGCCACCCGGATAAAGCGGATATCGTTGCCGTCGCGAATAGTGATTTTCTCGGGCCATTTCTTGGGGGCTTCGCTGCTCTCGGCCATCTCTTCGACAGAGCTGGCGCTGGCGCCGGTGATGCCCATCACCAGCTGTACCAGCTTCTCTTTGCTGGCCGCTGTTTCGGCCTGCGCCCGGTGGGCCAGTGCGCGATTCACTGCTTCTTCCAGTCGCTGTTCGTCGATGGGCTTGAGCACGTAATCTACCGCGTGGACTTTAAACGCGTCGACTGCGAACTCATCGAAGGCTGTTACGAACACAATCATGGGCATATTGTCGGACTGCAGATGCTCGATCACATCAAAGCCGTTCATACCCGGCATCTGGATATCCAGAAAAACCAGGTCGGGGCTCAGTTCCGCAATGGCTTTTAGCGCCTCGGCACCGTTACTACATTCAGCTACCAGCTCGACTGCCGGAATATTCGCCAGGCGCAGGGTCAGGCCTCGCCGTGCCAGGTTTTCATCGTCAACTACTATCGCGCGCAGAGTGCTCATTCACTGTCCGTTGTGTTTTCTAGCGGG
>JAOZKI010000088.1 GCA_029935455.1 Lysobacterales bacterium
ACGCATTCGCGATGAATTACGGCAGGCATTGGCGGCCAGTGTAACGCCATGCCCCGAAGTCACTGATCACGAAAACCTCGAGACGATCTTTTTGACGCTGCAGCGCACCATGAACACGGTAGAACACGCGCTGCATCACTCAGATTTTCGCTAGCCTGGACGCTAACCCTACGCCCCGGTGGCGTCGACGACGCAGGTCCTGCAGCACCAGGTGTGGCGCCAGCAGAAAGGCCGCTGGCGTGACCCACAAGAGAATGAGCAGCAGCGTGGACTGGGTCGAGCCAGCCGCTGCCAAGCTGTGGGGTGCATAGGTCGTGAGCCTGTCACCGTCGTAGGCAGCAACGGCAAATACCAGGAAAAATTGCCATACAGCAAGCACGCCATGCGAGCGCATGGCCAGAGCCCGGCGTGTTGTAGCGCACGCGAATTTCATGAAGCTTCGTAGTGACGCTGGACGACATAGCACCATTTTGCGACCCAGGCGGGTGCTCGATAGATAAAGGTAAGCAACAGGCCCGCACAGATCAGAAGTACAGAAAGATCCTGGCGCCAGAGTGCCAGAAGAAAAATGCCCATACCCATCAGAAGGTTGCCCATGATCAGGGCGAAGCCGAGCCAGAGTGTGAGAATGCGCCGTTCCGGGACGCGCTGCAAAAAGCTCATTGGGGCAATCCGCAATCAGGAAAGCGGCTATGCTAGAAAGTTGGTCACGCTTTCGCTTGACGTTAGGTGACAATCATTTGACCAACTCAGCGAAGCGCTCGTGGCTGACAAGCCACCGGGCCATGGCATGGTCTACAATCCGCCATGAGCCCTAGCCCGACCGCGTTTACATGCCCCGTGACGTCTTGACCATTGATTGCACACTTCCCGATTACCTGCAGGCGGTCGAGCAGGAAGCACGGCTTGTGAACTTTTCCGTTAGCTTGCCGCCGCAGCGACATCGGAGTCGTTTTGCGCCAGTGCTGATCTCCGTGATCCGCGATGAGATGGCGCATCTCCCTGATTTTTTGTCGCACCATCGTCGCCTTGGGGTACAAGAGTTCCTGTTTATTGACAATGGCTCGGTCGATGAGAGCCGTGCTTTCCTTGCGGCCCAGGCCGATGTCGCGGTCGTTAGTATGGACCGGCCATTTAGCTGGCAGGCCAAACAGGGTTGGATTTCACACGCGATCCGACGCATCGGACAGGGGCGTTGGTTCCTGGTGCTCGATGCTGATGAGCGTCTGGTCTACATGGATGAGAAGCGCTTTAAGCTGGAGCAAGTGGCGGCGCAGATGGAAGCCAGTGATATCTGGCGGGTTCGGGGCATGTTGATTGATCTATATGCTGATGGCCCACTTACCCATGCCAGCGCCACGGCCGCCGCCTGGTTCGATTCTGATGGTTACTATGGCCGCCTGGATTCGCGCTACCGCAGTATGGTGGGTGGCCCCAGGTTGCGGGCGCTGTCTTCAGCAACGAATCCGATCATGCCGGAACTGACCAAATACCCGTTATTTCGAGTCTCGGGAGGCGCTGGCATGGCGCATCCTCACTTCCATTGGCCGTTTCCGGGTAATGACCGTTCGCCATGTCACCTGGGTTTGTTGCATCTGAAATTCAAAATGCCATTAGCGAATAAAATGACCCGTGCGCTGGCGGAAAAAAATTACTGGAATGAAAGTGCCGAGTATCAAGCCTACGCGTCTGCTCTGGCACAGCAACCCGATCTGAACTTGCATTACGCAGGCTCCCAGCGCTTATGTGGAACCGACCAGCTGTCCCAGGCCGGATTGATTGAGCCCATCGCCTGGGGGCGCCATCAGTGGCAGCGAAGATGGTTGCTCTTTCGCGACCGGTTGGCGCCCAAGGCCCGATTTGAAGCCTGGTGCAATGAGCGCCAGGCCTAGGGTCGGTCCAAGGCGACGGTCGGCTGCGTCAACGATGGGCCGCCGGGTCCCACGTGGTGCTCGGACCCAAACTTCAGAACGAGTAGCACGCTGAGGGTAAATGCGGCCAGGGCCAAACCGAACCAGAGCGGCTGGCGCCCACGACGGGTGCAGGGTATGAGTATGGAGCCACCCCTGGCCTCATAGGCATCGGCGGTGCAGAACAGACGCCGCGAGATCGGCGCAGATTTTCGATAGGTTCCCATCCTTGGTTACCTCTCACACATCCTTGTGAGCCACCATTAAAAGCCGATTAGATAGAAAAAGCAATAAGTTGGCGCTTTTTTGACGTCGTTCCCTGAACATTGCATGGCTCACGCGGGCAAGAGTTTAGGGCAAGAGCGAATAGAACAGGGCTGACAGATAGCCTGGTCCTATGACCTTTGGGAGGCGACGGAGCGCTAAAATCAAGTACCCTGTGCCGTTGTCGTATGGAGGAAGCTACTGTGTCAATGTCCTTAAGAAGTCTTGTTGTTACCACCTGTCTCGTCGCCAGCAGCCTGAGTTTTGCCGTTGAACGGCGCGAAGCCAACAACGGCATGCTCATCATGGAAGATATTCCCCCTATCCCGGCTGCCATTGCCACTGACTTGAATCGCTACCAGAACGTCCGCTCGGCGGGCTTCAGTGCCTGGACCGAGGACGGGGAGGGCATTTATGTCAGTACGCGCTTTGGCGATGTGAGCCAGCTGCACCAGGTAGACATGCCAGGCGGTGCCCGGCGCCAGCTGACGTTCTTCTCCGAGCCCATTGGCGGGGTCACCCGGCAACCGCGCGGCGACAAAATGTTGTTCACCATGGACGCGGGGGGCAGTGAATTTGCGCAGATATTTATGATGGATCCAGCCAGCGCCGATCCGGTCATGCTCAGTGATGGAGAATCCCGCAACGGCGCTATGGTCTGGGATCGCACCGGTGACTGGATTGCCTACCAGTCAACGCGCAGAAATGGCGCATCTAACGATATTTGGATGATGGACATTAACAACCCCGAATCGGCTGGTATGGTGCTCGAATCACCGGATGGTACCTGGTGGGGGCCATCCGATTTCTCACCGGACAACAAGCAGCTGTTGATTCTCAACTATGTGGGCAACGCCGATTCCCGTATTCACCTTCTGGATCTTGAAACCGGCGAACTGCGTCTCCTGGCCGGGGGTGGCGAGCAGCCCAGTAGCAATCTGCCTCTGGGCTTTGATCAGGAGGGGGGCGGTTTTTACTATCTGACGGACCAGTATGGCGAGTTTCAAAAGCTGGCCTGGCAGTCCTTTGCAGAAGGTTCTGAAGCGGAAATCATCACCGCTGATATTCCCTGGCATGTGCAGGGCGGTACCACCAGCCTGGATCGCAAACGCGGTGCCTTTACCGTCAATGAGAACGGCTTCACGCGCCTTTACCTGATGGATATGGAGACCCGTGAATACGCGCCGGTGGAGGGCCTGCCCGTCGGGCTGGTGGGTGGTTTGGAATTCAGTCCGGATGGTACGCGATTGGGTTTGACGCTGAATACAGCGCAAACGCCCAGCGATACCTTTGTGCTGGACCTGGCGGAAGATCCGCTGGCACATGGCGCACTGACGCGCTGGACTTTCTCTGAGGTGGGCGGGCTTGATACGGAGCGTTTCCGCACGCCGGAGCTGGTTCATTACCCCACCTTTGATTCCGCCAGTGGCGGCCCGGAGGCCATTCCTGCCTGGGTTTATCGTCCGCAAGGTGAGGGGCCATTCCCCGTTATCATTCAGATTCACGGTGGACCCGAAGGCCAGTCCCGGCCGGGTTTCAGTAGCACGTACCAGCTGTGGATGGAACGTCTGGGGGCCGCGGTGATCAGTCCTAATGTGCGCGGTTCCGACGGCTACGGCAAGACCTACATGGGTCTGGACAACGGCTTCAAGCGCGAAGACTCGGTCAAGGATATCGGCGCGCTGCTGGACTGGATCGCTACGCAACCGGATCTTGATGAAAAGCGGGTGGCGGTGTTCGGCGGCAGCTACGGCGGCTATATGGTGTTAGCCAGCGCAGTGCATTACAGCGACCGCTTGAAGGCAGCAGTGGACATCGTTGGCATCAGTAACTTCGTAACGTTTCTGGAAAACACGCAGGCCTATCGGCGGGATTTGCGGCGCGCTGAATATGGGGATGAGCGCGATCCGGCCATGCGCGCTCACCTGGAAAAAATCAGTCCCTTAAATAGTGTGCAGGACATCAAAGTGCCGCTCTTCGTTGTGCAGGGCCAGAATGATCCGCGGGTGCCGGTGACCGAGGCTGAGCAGGTTGTTGCCGCGCTGCGCGAGCAGGGCTCAGAGGTGTGGTATATGAACGCGCTAAACGAAGGCCACGGTTACCGCAAGAAAGAGAACCGTGATCTCTACACGCAGGCCACGGTGCTGTTTTTCGAAACCTATCTTCTGGATGGGGAGCGCACCAGCCCCTAGGCGGGAAATCTTCTCTCAACCCGGACTGGCCGGTGTTGCCGGTCAGTCCGTTTTTCACCATTCCCGGGTGTAAGAAAAGCACTTTTTCCATTTCGTTCCGGCGCGAAACTCACAAAAACCCCGTTCCGCAGGCCTATAGTTAAGGTGGGTCAAGCAGCGGGAGTTGAACGGAACGATTGCACACCTTCTAGGGCCAGCGTGTTCGATCAGTTATGGCTCCCTAACATCGGATCTCTGAATGTGGGGAAGGCGTATGATCCACGTCCTGATTGTTGACAGTCACGAACTGACGCGCGCCGGACTGCGGCGCATTCTGGAAGACAGCCCAGCCATTGGCCGCGTTACGGGGGTGGGTTCGGGCGAGAAAGCCCTGCGTTCCTGTCGCCGCCATCCACCCCACATCGTGGTCCTGGATTTGTGCCTGCCGGGTTTGTCTGTCTTTGAAGTCACCGCGCGTCTGGCTCGTATCGGTCCCGGAGCTCACGTCATTGTGCTTGCAGAACACGCCAAAGCCCCTTACCCAACCCGGCTGCTCGATGCGGGCGCGCGCGGCTATCTGACCAAGAATTGCCCCTCAGAAGAACTGCTGGAAGCGGTGCATACGGTCCATGGCGGCCGGCGATTTATCAGCACCGAGGCAGCCCGTCAGTTGGCCCTGTCCATCCTTCCCGGCACCGCGGATTCCCCTTTTGATGAGCTGTCTTCCCGCGAACTGGAAGTCATGCTGAAGCTCACGGAAGGCAAGCGTGTACCAGACATTGCCAGTCTGTTGTGCTTGAGCCCCAAGACGGTAGCGACCTACAAATATCGTATTTACGACAAACTGGGCACGCGCAATGATGTGGACCTGGTGCGCATGGCCATGCGCTACGGGCTGGTGGACTTGCCGAGAGCCTGATGGCTTCATGGGCCCCGTCAGGCGGGGCCCACGTTGATGGCTGTGAACGGTGCCGTCCGACACCCTGGCCGGCCTTAGTCCTTGGTCGCTGGCTTGTCCTCGCCGGCCGAGCTCAGTGTGTAAATGCCTTTCGTTTTGGCATCAGGCTCGGCCTTGGAGTCGGCCTTGGAAGCGGCCTTGGAAGCGACCTTTTTAGCGGTCTTTTTGCCGGTTTTTTTGCTGGTCTTCTTTTTTCCGGACGCGGCCTTTGCGGTGCCCTTGGCGGGGGCATCTGCCACAGTGACCGTGGATGCTTCCGCCGGTGCCCCGTCCGACTTGGGCTTGGCCTTCGGTGCACTATCGGCATCCCGTTTGGGCTGCGCCTGCTCCGACTTGCCGGCACCGTCTGCGGTGCTGGTGGCGCTGCGATTGGCCTGCGTTTCCTGTGTCGCAGGGCCAGCGGGACCCGGTGATGAAGATTTCTTCACTGGTTCCGCATCGCGCTTAGCTGGCTGGTCCTTCGGACTTGCTTTGGCTGGCTCTTGCACGGCTGCAATAGCCGCTTTGCCCGTGGTTGTTGATGGGGTCTCCGCAACCGGCGGCTTTTCCGCAGTGCGTTTTTCGCTGGCCGCTGCGCTGTCTGCGGTCTTGGTCGGCTCGGGCGTAGCGGTGGCAGCCTTTTTAGCGGGGGCTTTACGTCTCGCGGTCTTCTTCTTGGTGACCGGCTTGTTGTCGCCCGCGTCCGTGGCCGCTTCCTTCTCGGCTTTCTTCTGGAAGGCACGATCGATCGGCGCCATGTTTTGCTCGGACGCGGCCGCTTTGTCGGTGTTTTTCGCCGGCGCAGTGCTAGCGTTGCCGTCGACCGAAGGCTTGGGGTTAGCGCCATCGGGCTGGCCCGTCACCGCCGTCTCCGGCGTGACGCCGGTCGCCGCCGCACTGGCGGCTTTGTTACGTCCACGTCCACCGCGACGCCCACGGCTACGACGACGCTTGGTTTTCTTTTCGCCGCCTTCGCTGCTCTGAGATTCGGCCGGTTTTACATCACTGGTCGTCTTGTTGCTGTTGCTTTGCGTCTCGCTAGCGGCGCCCGCGGCAGTAGCTGCGGCGGTGCCCGTCTTCTTGCGTCGGTTTCTCGATCGACTGCGCGAACGGCTCCGGCTGCGAGTGCTTTCCTGTTCCTTACCTTCCTCAGAACCCTGCTTCTGGCCTGTGGCTTTGCGCTGACCGGTTTTCTTACTGGTCTTGCGCGCGGTTTTCTTGCCGCCGCTCTGCTGGCCTCGGCCTTTACTTGCCGTTTTCTTGCTCGGAGCAGCAGCGTCCTTGCCGGCAGCTTCTTCCGCTTCCTCTGTGCCATCGCTACTGGCGAACAGCATCTTGCCCAGCCGGGCAAAAAAGCCACTGTCTTTCTTCACATCTTCGCGGGCGGCAGCAGCGGCCGCGCGGGCCGGTGCCGGCTTGGGCGGTGCCACAGCCTGCACCGCGGCAACCTGTGCCTTGGCCTGGGTTTCGGCATTCGCAACCAGCTCGGGCTCTGGGGCTTCGACGTGGCTATAACTCGGGTCATCGCTGACTTCGGATTTTCGTACCCGTAAAATCTCGAAGGCTGGGGTCACCATGTTTTCGTTACCCAGCAAGACAATAGACACCTTGTGGCGTGCCTCGATATCGTTCAGTGCGCCGCGCTTTTCGTTGAGCAGGAAGTTGGCCACTTTGGTGGGCGCCTGCACGATGACCTGACCCGTGTACTCCTTCATGGCCTCTTCTTCAGACAGGCGCAGGATGGACAGAGCCAGGGATTCAACGCTGCGTATATGGCCCTGGCCGTCACAGCGCGGGCAAATTAACTGGGTGGACTCGCCCAGCGAGGGGCGCAAGCGTTGTCGGGACATTTCCAACAGACCAAAGCGCGAGATTTTGCCGGTCTGAACGCGCGCCTTATCCAATTGCAGGGACTCACGCAGGCGGTTTTCCACCGAACGCTGATTACGCCGGTCCATCATGTCGATAAAGTCAATAACGATCAGGCCGCCCAGGTCGCGCAGGCGCAGTTGCCGCGCGATTTCGGCCGCCGCTTCCAGATTGGTGCGATGCGCGGTTTCCTCGATGTCGGAACCTTTGGTGGCGCGGGCCGAGTTGATATCGATAGAGAGCAGGGCTTCCGTTGGATCAAAGACCACGGAGCCGCCGCTGGGAAGATGAACCGTGCGGGCGAAAGCCGACTCGATCTGGCTTTCAATCTGGTAGCGGCTAAAGAGTGGCACCTGGTCCTGGTAGAGCTTGAGCTTGCGCAGGTTGTGCGGCATCACGGACTGCATAAACTCGCTGGCATCCTGGTAGACCTTTTCGTTGTCTACCAGAATCTCGCCAATGTCCTTGCGCAAATGATCGCGCAGGGCGCGGATGAACAGGTTGCTTTCCTGATAGATCAGAAACGGCGCTTTGCGTTCCGTGGCTGCCTTGGTGATGGACTCCCAGAGTTGAACCAGGTAGTCGAGATCCCACTGCAGTTCTTCCGCTTCCCGTCCCACGCCCGCCGTACGCACGATGATGCCCACATTATCCGGCGAGGTCACCTGAGCCAGTTGCTCACGCAAATGTTGCCGGTCATCACCGGTAATGCGGCGCGATACACCACCCGCTGAGGGATTGTTGGGCATGAGCACCAGGTAGCGCCCGGCGAGAGAGATAAAGGTGGTAAGCGCCGCGCCCTTGTTGCCGCGTTCTTCCTTCTCGACCTGAATAATGATTTCCTGGCCTTCTTTTACCGCGTCGCGTATCGGTACCTTGCCGTCCTTGTTACGAACGTTTTTGGCGTAGTACTCGCGGCTGATTTCCTTGAGCGGCAGAAAGCCATGGCGCTGGGAGCCGAATTCCACAAAGCAGGCTTCCAGAGAGGGCTCGACGCGGGTGATCCGGCCCTTGTAAATGTTTGATTTCTTTTGCTCTTGCGCGGGCACCTCAATATCGAGGTCGAGCAACTGCTGTCCGTCGGCGACGGCGACACGCAACTCTTCGGGCTGAGTCGCGTTGATCAGCATCCTTTTCATCTAATTGTCCTCGGGCAACCCGGCGCTGTGTGCCACGGTTGCAAGGCGCTGACCACGGTTTAGTCCGTTGGTCAGCGCTTTTCGCGACCGGCGCCAGGCCGAAGCCGCACCGGTGTTGCCTGATTTGTTCTCTAGCCCGAACCCAGGGGTCCGGGACCGGCCTCCGTTGTTGGGGCCTTCTTTCGGTTTAGCGCCACTCACCGCAGAGGGGAGGGCTGCTGGGCTACGCACCTGACACACGGGCGGGCGCCGCCGATAAAACGGTCTGCAGTCGCAAGACTTACAGGTGTACGACGCAAGCACTGTCTGGGAGCGGAAAGTGAAACGCTGTTGGGCTACACTCGGCGCTCGAAACACCAGCTATCGCGGTAGGCTGACGGCTGTCAGCGGGCCGGCCGCGTCGAAGCTGGCGAATATAACAGCCTTATCACCGTCAATCAATGAGTTGGGTCCTTGAAAGAAGATAAAAAAGCCAATCGTGTCAGAATGATGGCGGTGCCTGAGGATCGTGATCGTCAGCGTCTCGATAACTTTTTAATGGCACAGCTGCCAGGCGTTCCGCGCAGCGCCATCTACAAGTTGATTCGCACGGGGCAGGTGCGGGTGGATGGCAAGCGCACCAAACCTTTCCAGAAACTGCGTGCCGGTGAACAGGTGCGCATTCCACCCGTTCGCGTACAGGAGCGAACGGTTCCTCGGGTTCCCGATGGGGTCATTCAGCGCCTGGAAGAAGCTGTTCTTTTCGAGGATCAGGACATGCTGGTGTGTAACAAGCCGGCCGGGCTGGCCGTCCATGGAGGCAGCGGTCTGGACTGGGGACTCATTGAGGCGCTGCGTCAATCACGCAGCAGCGAGCAGTTGGACCTGGTCCATCGGCTGGATCGGGAGACCAGCGGCATCCTGCTGGTGGCCAAAAACGGTAAGGCCCTGCGCGCCTTGCAGGCGCGCTTTGCCCAGCGCGAGACGGAAAAACGTTACCTGACGCTCCTGCAAGGGCGCTTGCCGGGCGACAAGTGGACGGTTGATGAGCCGCTGTTAAAGCAGGAGCACCATGGCGAACGATTCATGATCGTACACCCATCCGGTAAGCCCTCTGTAACGCGGTTCCTGCGGCTCGAAAATCTGGGTCCGGCCACCTTTGCGGAGGCGATCCCGGTCACTGGCCGCACCCATCAAATTCGGGCCCACGCGGTTTTCCTGGGCGCGCCCTGCGCCGGTGATGCGCGCTATCTGGATGATGAGTCCCTGCAGAAATGGCGCCGGCGGGGCCTGGAGCGACTGTTCCTGCATGCCCATAGCCTCGCCTTTGAAGGTGTCGATGGAACGCCTCAACACTTTTCCTGCCCCTTGCCTGACGAGA
>JAOZKI010000029.1 GCA_029935455.1 Lysobacterales bacterium
TATTTGTCGGCGCTCGCCATCTGCTGTTTGTAGTTCGTAATTGGCCGGCCGCTGCTGCTTGATCTGCCGCGCCTCAGAGCCGCCAAACAGGGAGATGCCGGCAAAGATCCAGATCAAAAAGAAGGTGAGTGCCAGAGCGCTGACCGTGCTGGCTTTTTCCGGGGTCCAGGTAAACGGCCAGGTGATGACCCTTAGCCACTTCCGGGGCGATTTCTGCATGCGGGCGCGGAGCCTGTAGCCGGCCACCATGAGGAGATCCCAGCACAGAAAGATGCCGACCCCAAAGCTCAAGCCCAGAAGGGCGGCGGGCTCCTTGAAGCCGACGGAGGCCAGATCGGATATTTCGGCGAAGGACAAAATGGAAAGCCCAAAGTGCTGGGAGATGGTGACGTGGTAAAACATGCCCAGCATGCTTAGCAAGAGATAGCTGGCGGTAATAATGAACGCCGGGTGTTGCTGAAAGTAGTCGATGACCTTCGGGGTCAGGAACTCCCCCTGATATTTACTCACTGGATACTCTCTCTCTGCGCTGGTGTGTCTGAATGCCAAGTCTGCGGTCACTGGATGCGTCACTCGCCCCTAGACGGTAGCTTGCCCGGACCACTGACGGCAAGCCGCTTGTGGTCGGGAGCATTCTGACCCTGCGCGCAGGGCACGGTTAGGCGGAGCGCAATGGGCGGTCACTGGTGCAGGCTGCGAGATGATGGTGACGCGGTGTGCAAGCACAAAGAGCTGAACTGCTCGAGTTGCAGGGGTATGCTGTTCTCTCGTGCTCACCGTAGCGCTTGTGACTCTACCAAGTACGGTAAGGCAAACACTCTGCGCGTGGCCGTCGCCACGCGAGGGACAATTGAGGCGGGGGAATGGAAGAACAGCAAAAAGATCAGGACACGGCGGATGCAGAACCAAGGGACCAACTGGCACCGGTAGCCAGCGCGCTCTTCATCGGCTTTCTGGCCGGTATCGTCATCTACAGCGCGGTGGTCAACAGCTGGGGGCTACTGACACTCATACCACTCTATTTAATTTATCGGATGGTAAAGGGTGGTCCGCATCGCTAGGGCAGTGGCGCCTGTGGCATATCTATTGGTCGGTAACCTCGGCGGGCTTGAGGCGGCCAGGGTTGCCCACGCAGCTGCGGATTAACGTGGTCCTGGCCGCGGCATATGATTAAGCGCCTGCAAGGCATGCGTCGGGCTTTCGGGCGCTACTTTTCGCCCCGTCAGCCGTGTGGCCCCGATTTCGGTGGCACCTTCGGGCGTTTGCTACTCCTTGCTGGTCCCAGCGGCTGTGGCAAAAGCACATTTCTCCAGCGGCCCCGGGATTATCTTGCTCCCAGTGCGCTACCGACGCATCTAAGTGATCTCTACACTCTGGCTGAGACCCATGTGGATATCACGAAGCTCGGTGCCCAGCCAGCCCAGCACTATGAGCAGCTGTGTTTGCACGTGGATATCACCCAGCCCGTGCGCTGGCATCGGCCTCTGGTACGTAGCCGGCAGGAGCTCTTGAGCCTGTTACAGCCCGACCTTTTTTGTCACTGGCAGCAACTCCATAGATATCTCCGCGAGGCTTCCGAAGTGGACGTGATCACGCTGTTTGTTCGCCGCAAGGTGCATTTTTCCCGGTGGATCTATGAAAAGGCCCTGGCCCATCAGAATGTGGGCAAGGAGCGGCAGGAGGTGATTGCCATCTATGGGGACAGCAGCGACGATTCGGCGCTGCACCGGGGGCTTTACCAGGCCTGGCAGGCTTATCTGACCGGCTTGCCTATTCGCAGTTCGACGGTGCTGGACGCCAACGGTGACAGCTATCGTGTGCTGGAGGAGCGAGATTTTACGCGGCAACTCCGGGCGGGCTATGCTGATGCCAGGGCGACCGAATCAATAGCCACTGAATGATCTCTGAGGAGGGATTTAGCGATGCCCAAGTACACCCAATACGCGTTGGTCGGCATGGCCCTGCTACTCAATGCCTGTGACTTTTCAGGGGCGGGTTCCTTCACTGCTGAAACCGGACCCATTACGGACGCTGAGATCGCAGCGCTGACCGATGGCATGGAGGCGGAAGTTGGGGCGGAAGTCGCTAACTGCATCGTGGAGGATGCGAAAGTCCGTGCGGCGGCCCTGGGTGCTCCGGAGCAACTGAACCCGCAAGAGGTTGATTTGTTGCCGGTGGAACAGTGGGTCGCGCTGGACGCCGATTACCAGCGAATCATCCTTACGCAGGTGGTCATCAATCAGGCCATTCCAGGTTGCACCATTAACCGGACTCGGGACTAGCCAGGTCGGTCGAACACCGCACGGGTGCGAGGCATCGTCAACAATGCCCAGGGGTGGAGTATGAATTTAAAACAACTTTTACTGATCTTTTCCTTCTTTACGGTGAGCGTGATTGCGTTGCTCTATGGCCTGTCTCCGGCGTGGTTTTATGCGCAATTCCTGCTCGATTCATCACCGCCGGGCGTGGATCAGTCCCATATTTTGCGGGCGGTCATGACCCTCTACCTGACGCTCGGTCTGTTTTGGCTCTGGGCCGCGTTTTCAGACCGCTATCGCGACATGGGTCTGCTCACCCTGTGCCTTTTTTGCGGTGGATTGGTGGTGGGTCGCATCATCAGCGTGCTGATCGATGGGCTTCCTTCACCGATATTACTGGTCTACATTTTCATAGAGCTGAGCGTGATTCCAGTGGCGATCTGGCTGCTGCGTCGCGAGCACTAGCCTGTTCGCCTTGGCGCCAGGAAATCCGATGAGTGGGCCGTGGCAATGCACGGGCAGGGAGGAAGCATCATGAAGTGGTTTGCAATACTGATTTCGGCATGGAGTTTTTCCGTGGCTGGCTGGGGCCAGGTATCCGCCGATCCCTTGCCATCCTGGCATGCAGGACCGACCAAAGAGGCCTTGCAGACCTTCGTGGCGCGGGTGACCCAAGCCGATTCGCCGGATTTTGTGGCGCCCGCCGAACGCATTGCGGTGTTCGATAACGACGGCACGCTCTGGGCTGAGCAGCCAGCTTATTTCCAGCTCTTTTTTGCGCTCGATCGGGTGCGGGCCCTGGCGCCTGAGCATCCGGAATGGGCCACCCAGGAGCCGTTTGCATCGCTGCTTAAGGGCGACTACGAGACGGCCCTGGCTGGCGGTGAAGCGGCGCTGCTTGAAATTGTCATGGCCAGCCATGCGGGTATGAGCACCGATACATTTGCCGAGCTGGTGACCGATTGGATCAACACCGCGGTGCACCCGGACAGCGGGCGGCCTTTCCGCGAGATGGTCTATCAGCCCATGCTGGAACTGCTGGCCTACCTGCGTGCCATGGGCTTTAAGACCTATATCGTGTCCGGTGGCGGTATCGAGTTCATGCGCCCCTGGGCGGAAGCGGTTTATGGCATTCCCCCGGAGCAGGTTATCGGCAGCAGCATCAAGCTGGAATACACCATGGCGGCCGGCGAGCCGGTGCTGATGCGGCTGCCGGAAATCAATTTTATTGATGACAAGGAAGGCAAGCCCATTGCTATCAACCGGCATATCGGCCGGCGTCCCCTTGCGGCCTTTGGCAACTCTGACGGGGATTTGCCGATGTTGCAGTGGGTCAGTGGCGGTGCGGGCGCTCGCTTTGCACTCTATGTGCATCACACGGATGCGGAGCGGGAGTGGGCCTACGACCGCGATTCATCCATCGGGCGTCTGGATCGGGGCCTGGATGAGGCGCGTGCCAAGGGTTGGGCCGTGGTCGATATGCAAAAGGATTGGCGGCAGATTTTTCCCACACCGAATCCCTGATTCAGGTAGGCTAGCGCGCGCACGGGCGGCACCTGGGCAAGCGGAAATGTACCTACGGTTCTGTGCTGTCTGACAGCGTTCGCGCATCAGTGGGCGAGCCTAAACCGGCCCGCTGACCGCTGCGGGTTTCCCAGCTTCCTCAACAAAAGGTGATCTATGCAAGGATTTCGATGGCTGGCCATGGTGGCCCTCATGGGCCTTTCCCTGACCGGCGCGGTGGTGGCCGACGAGCCAGAGGTGAAAGGCGAAGGTTCCATTTATACACAGAAGTTTGATACGCCCGGCACCAGCGGGAACTTTGGCTATGTGGTGGATACGCAAACCCGATTGTGCTTCGTTAAGTGGTTTTCAAAGGGCGGCTCGCCCAGCGCATTGCTGCAGATTGATTGCCAGACGCTGATGAAACGCAAGGAATGGAAGCCCATCCTGACCTGGCTGTTCTGAGGCGCCTAAGGGCCTGGTCGCGCATGGCGCGGCCAGGCCATGCCGCGGCGGTACCACGTTCCGAATTGCCCCGGCCACCCCGGTGCAGTGCCGCTGCCGCCTCCCACCGTGCTCACCCGCCATGACTTTTCACCCTGACAGGGTGCTCTGACCCGGTCGTAAGATAGGACGGACTTTTGGTGCGTGCTGCGCCCGGTGCAGCAGCAGGCTTGCGGGGTTGATATGCGTTTTGTTCTGACGATTTGTTTGCTGTGCCTTATGCGGCCCTTAGGGGCGGCTGATTCGTCCGTGGAGCCGGTGACCTTCAGCAGTCATGGTGTCACCCTGTCCGGGTCCATTGTATGGCCGGTCAAAGAGGAGCCGCAGGCGGCCGTGGTGTTTGTGCACGGTTCCGGCAAGCAGGCCCGCAGTCTGGCGCTGGGCCAGCGTTTCGCGGCGGAGGGCATTGCGGCGCTGGTCTATGACAAACGCGGCGCTGGCGCATCCGGTGGCGTCTATGAGGGTCAGCAGAGCGTCAGTGAGGCCAACATTCGCTTGCTGGCTGATGATGCGCTGGCGGCCTTTCGACGACTCAAGGCCCATCCGCGGGCGCAGCAGTTGCCGCTGGGAGTGACCGGCATCAGTCAGGCCGGCTGGATCGTGCCCCTGGTCGCGGAACAGGAGCCGGCGGTACAGTTTCTTGCGCTCTGGAGCAGCCCGGTCTGCCGGGTCAGTGAAGAAGATATCTTCAGCCAGTACACCCGCGACCAGGACCATGCGGCGATAGCCAGCTATCCGGAGGCGCTGGCGGCGCGCCGGACACCCTATCGCTGGCCCGATTTTCTGGGCGAGGATATGAATCCTGCTGACAGCCTGGCCACGCTGGCGATTCCGGGGCTGTGGGTCTTTGGGGCGCAGGATGGCAGCATTCCCGTCGATCTTTCCATGCAGCGCCTGGATGCACTAATTGCTGCAGGCCATCCTTACGAGTATGTGACCTTTTCCAGCGCGGGCCACAACAATATGGCGGCTACCTTCGATACGGTTGGCGCCTGGATACGCCGCCAGCGCTAGCCATACCGGCACTACCGGTCGCGCAAGTGGCTTGGCTGCCGGCGCCTACCGGGGCCTAACGCAATTCGTGACTTCTGACCCTGCTTCGTCGTTTTCTCCTGCGCGTACAATGGCGCGGTCTTTTGGCAAGTTATGGGGAAGCAAATTCCATGAATGTTCCGATGAAACCGACCCGCCTGCTGACCGCCGCCGTGGCGACAGCAGCGCTATCTCTTACCGGCCTGGCAACGGCCAATTCCACGACCAACACGCTCGGAGTCGCTATGACCACTGATGCCCACAGCGCGCCACTAATTACGCGCGAGGCCCTGTTTGGCAACCCCACGAAAGCGCAGGGTCGCCTGAGCCCAGATGGGGCCTGGCTGAGCTGGCTGGCACCGAAAGATGGTGTGCTGAACATCTGGCTCGCGCCGCGGGCGAACCCGGCAGAGGCCCGTGCCATCACCAGCGCTACGGATCGCCCGATTCGCCAGCATTTCTGGTCGCCGGATGGCAAGAGCGTCCTCTACGTGCAGGACAAAGGCGGGGATGAAAACTTTCTGCTGTACAGCATCAACGTGGCCAGTGGTGAGGAAAGCACGCTCACGCCGTTTGAGAATACGCGCATCCAGATCATCGGAACCTCCCAGGCCATCAAGGACAAAATGTTAATCGGGGTGAACAATCGCAATCCCCAGTTCCATGATGTGCACATGCTGGACCTGAACAGCGGTGAGATTACGCCGGTGTTGGAGAACAACGGCTACGCTGGCTTCATGGCTGACGACACGCTGACGGTGCGTATGGCCATGCGGCAGAACGCTGAAGGTGGCAGCGATTACTTCCGCGTCATCGACAATCAGGTGGAAGACCGTCCTTTTGAAACCACGGCCATGGAAGACTCGCTGACCACCAATCCATCGGGCTATACCACCGATGGCTCGGTGCTGTACTGGGTTGATAGCCGTGGCCGCAACACGGCGGCGCTTTATGCGCAGGACACAGCCAGCGGCGAACGCACGCTGATCGCCGAAGATGCCAAGGCCGATATCGGCGGTACCATTCGCGATCCAAAAACCGGCGTGGTAGAGGCTTACTCGGTCAACTATCTGCGTAACGAGTGGACCGCCACGGATCCGGAACTGCGCGCCTCCCTGGACTGGCTTGATGCCCAGCTGGACGGCGACTTCGGCATTTCCAGCCGTACGGAAGACGACCAGACCTGGGTGGTCTGGAACGATCCGGTGACGGCCCCTACGGCCACCTTTATCTATGACCGCCAGGCTGAGACGCTGACGCCGTTCTATGTCTCACGGCCAGAGCTGGAAGGCATGCCCCTGCTGCCCATGCAGCCGGTGGAGATCACCAGCCGGGACGGGCTGACCCTGCCTTCCTACCTGACTCTGCCGGTGGGCAGTGACCAGGATGGCGATGGCCGTCCTGATGCGGCGGGCCCCATGGTGCTGTTGGTACACGGTGGTCCCTGGGCGCGCGATGGCTATGGCTTTAATTCCACCCATCAGATGCTGGCCAATCGTGGCTATGCGGTGCTGTCTGTCAACTTCCGTGGCTCGACCGGCTTCGGCAAGGATTTTCTCAACGCCGGCAATCTCGAATGGGGCCTGAAAATGCACGATGACCTGATTGATGCGACGGACTGGGCCATCAAAGAGGGCATTGCGTTGGCCGATGAGGTGGCCATCATGGGCGGATCTTACGGCGGCTATGCCACGCTGGCGGGTCTGACCTTCACACCGGAGAAGTTTGCCTGCGGCGTGGACATCGTTGGCCCTTCCAACCTTGAGACGCTGCTGGGCACCATCCCGCCCTACTGGGCTCCCATGGTGAAGATTTTCCATGAGCGCATGGGTGATCCGAACACGGAAGAGGGCCTGGCCTTGCTGCGTGCAGCCAGCCCGCTCTACAAAGCGGATCAGATTGTGCGTCCGCTGCTGATTGCCCAGGGCGCCAACGACCCGCGTGTGAAGCAGGCGGAAAGTGATCAGATCGTCAGCGCCATGCAGCAGGCGGAGATTCCCGTGACCTACGTGTTGTATCCCGACGAAGGACACGGTTTTGCCAAGCCAGCCAACTCCATCGCTTTCTACGCCATTGCGGAGAACTTCCTGGCCGAGTGCCTGGGCGGCCGCGCCGAAGGTCTGGATAGTGTGCTCGCGGACTCCACGGCTGAGATCGTAGAGGGTGCTGAGTATGTTCAGGGCCTGCAAGCAGCGCTGGATAGTTAAAATCATCTGAAGGTCGCATCCGTCGCCGGGCTTAGGCCCGCGACCGCGCCACACTTCGCCCGCAGGCTCCGGCCTGCGGGTTTTTTATGTCCAGTTCAGCTCATGGCGACAGCGTCAGAGGTACGGGTGGGTAAGGCCCTGAGATCTCTGTGCCGCCCTACGCAACGACCCGCTGCATTCCGGTCATGATGAGGCGCAGCGGTTGCTGACCGGCCGGGTGATGCAGTGAGTGGGCCAGTCGACTAAGCTGGTATAGGCTCATGGCGTCCAAAGGGCATGAATGACCAGTGGGCCTGGCGCGGTCCAGCGCTACGGATAGATGGTCTGGCGCCGTGGGCTTCGATCGTCATGTTGGTTCAAGGAGTTTTTATGAAACGTTTCCAAGCTAGTCTCTGCTTACTGCTGTTGCTTCCCTTCGCGAGCAGTTTCGCTGATGATGCTGCCATGGCGCCCAGCGCCGATGCTGAGCCTGTGGATAAGGCAGCGGTCAAGCTTGCTACCCAGGCCTACCTTTTCAGCTATCCGCTCCTGACCATGTATTACACGCATGAAGTCTCCACCAACGTGCCGCAAAACAACGGCGCCGGTAAGGCGCCGCTGAACCAGTGGGCAGGGATGCACCAGTTTCCCAAAGCTGGTTTTACCGATGTGGTGCGTCCCAACGTGGACACCTACTATTCACTGGTATTCGCGGATCTGGATGAGAGCCCGCTGTACCTCTCCATACCCGCCACCTCGCGCTATTACCTGATGCCCATACTCAACGCCTATGGCGATGTGATCCAGTCATTAGGTACGCGCACTACGGGCCAGGGCGCCCTAGAGATTGCTTTTGTCGGACCTGATTACCAGGGTGCCATCGACTCCGATCTCATGGTGATTCGATCGAGTACCGATTTGAACTGGATGCTGGGGCGTGTGGCCGTTAAAAACGATGAGGACGGACTGGCTGAAGTGGCCAATTTCCAGGCGCGGCTGGTGGCTCGGCCCTTGGCAGAGCGGAACAATCCCGACTACCAGGCGCCCCTGGGCGAGGTTGACCCAAAACTGGCGGGTATGATTCCCATGCAAATGGTGGACCAAATGGATCTTACCAGCTACCTGAATCAGGCCATGCAATTACTGGTGGAGAACCCCCCCTATGCCGCCGACCAGCCATTGCTGGAGCAGTTGAGTGCAATTGGCTTTGAGCCCGGTGGTCAGTTTGAGCTGGAGCGTTTTAATGCGGCTACGCAGGCGGCCCTGGGACAGGTGCCTGCGCAGGTGCAGGCGCAGTTTGCGAAAATGACCGCCGCCCCGCCGGTTAATAACCTGCAGAATGGCTGGAATGTGACCACGTCCGGCCTGGGGGATTATGGAACGCAGTACTTCCTGCGCGCCTACACGACGAAAATAGGCTACGGGGCCAATCAGGCTGTGGATGCGGTCTATCCCAATGCGGCTGTTGACAGTGAAGGCCAGCCTTTTAATGGCAGCCACCGCTACCTGTTGCATTTCGATGCGGATAAGATGCCGCCGGTGGAAGGTTTCTGGTCCTTGACGCTGTATGACAAGAAAGGCTTTCTGGTGGCTAATCCCATCAACCGCTACAACCTGGGAAGCATGAAAGATCTGACCTACAACGCGGACGGTTCACTGGATCTGTTGATTCAAGCCGATGCGCCTGCTGATAACCGCTCCAATTGGCTGCCGAGCCCGCCTGCCGGCCAGGAGTTCGAGCTCACTTTCCGCATGTATTATCCCAAGGAATCCGTGATTAGCCGCGGCTATGTTATGCCCGGCGTTGAAAGGTTGGACTAGACAATGCATAAGAAAAATCGTTCCGGAGAGACTGCCCAGGGGGATGGTCGTTGGGCCCGAGCGCAGGGGCTGTCAGGGCCTGTAAGAATGTTGGCAGTACTGGCCCTGCTCTGGGGTTCCATGCCTTCGCAGCCGCTGATGGCGGATGTCGGCGATGGGCCGCGTGCTTATTTCCCGCCGCCGATCGACACCAATGTTTTTTCCCTCTATGGCATGCAGATCTCCGGTAACTCCATGTTTAACTCCGGCATCGTAACGCCGGAACTGGATCTGGATATTGATCTGCTGGTGGCCCAGTACACCCGCACCTTCTCATTGGCGGAGCGCTACGCGTCCTTTACGGTGGTACAGCCCGCCGGCCGGTTGGTATCGGATCTGCTCTTGCCCAATGTTCCTGATCGCGGTGCGCGGACCGAGTCAGAAGGTCTGGGTGACACGCAGTTGTTGTTTACCATGGGTGTTTACAATCTGCCGCCGCTGACCGAGGCCGAGTACGCGGCCTACCAGCCCGGCTTGGGTATCGGCGCCCTGGCCAGAGTCACCTTACCTACCGGGGAATATGACGCCAGCCAGTCCGCGAATCTGGGCGCCAACCGTTATTCCTTTCAGTTGGGCAGTCCCATTACCTTCGCCTTTGGTAACAGCTTTCTGGACCCGAAACTGACCACGCTGGATTTGTTGCCCAGCGTGACCTTCTATGGCACCAATGACGATCCCTTTAACGCTGATCGACTCACTCAGAAGCCGCTGTACAAATTTGAGGCGCATCTGACGCATAACTTCAAGGCGGGGCTTTGGGCTTCGCTGGACACCATCTACTCCTATGGTGGCGAAACCAAAACCGACGGCGTGGCAGACGGTAACAAGCAGCGCTCCTGGGGTGTGGGTGCGAGTGTCGGCGTGCAATTTTCCAAGTCCCTGGGGCTTAAGCTCAGCTATGGTGAGGCAGTCGAGCGCAATGACAGCGGCCTGGACGGAGATTTCGCACGGCTGGTACTCACTTACACGCAGCTGTAGTCTCCCCGCTGGTAACGTTTCATCGAGCCAGAACGCCGCCAGGCTCAAGCTAACGTTAACCTGGCCGGACGTGGTGCTGGGTTCATCAGAGGTTTTTGGCCGCAGCACGGCGACCGGTTGGAGTGAAATCAATGCAAATATCAACGCGTTACGGGTTCGCTTTTCTCTGTGCGCCGAAATGTGCATCCACAGCGGTTGAGAGCAGTATCCGTAAATACTGCAACATCAGCTTTTCCGGTGGGCCGGCGATCAGGCACATGAATGCTCGGTTCTACACGGCCAATATCATGCCCGTGCACCAGGCGCTGGCTCCACAGGCCAACATTGAGTCCTTCAGCCTGATGCGGGAGCCGCTGGAATGGATTGCCAGCTGGTATCGCTATCGAACCCGGGCAGCGTTGCGCGACCCAACACATCCAAACCATGAAAACTATACCGGGCACCT
The DNA here is from genome assembly GCA_029935455.1 of Lysobacterales bacterium. GTDB lineage: Bacteria > Pseudomonadota > Gammaproteobacteria > Xanthomonadales > SZUA-36 > Marinihelvus. The sequence continues at coordinate 10,767 of JAOZKI010000029.1, forward strand.
CAGCTATGACGAGTTCATCAGCGAGTATCTGGCGCCCGGTGAAAGGCAGTCTTTTGCCAAACTGCCGACGCAGTTTGATTTTGTTAGTCTCTCAAGCGGTGCGATTGGCATTGATCATGTGATGCCCACCAGTAAAATCAGACTGGTAAGCGAGTTCCTGTCTAATAAGATCGGCAGGAAGATCAAGATCCCCAGGAAAAACGTTTCCCCGAAGATGCCGCTTGAACTTGACGCAACGCTGGAGCACAGACTGCGTGAGCATCTGCGCCGGGATATTGCCTTGTATGCCTTCGTGAGCCAGGGCGAGGGGTTTAATCGCGCGTGTCACGGCGACCGGCTTGAGGATTTGGATACGGGCGCGGGATAGGCGTGGCGCTCGTTTAGGGCGCGCCAGTTTCGCCGGCCAAGACACGGGGTGGTGTGATCGGAGACAGGGTTCCCAGGGCCCCGGCTAAGTGTCGGATCGGTTTTTTTGACGGCAAGTGAGCCGTCGGGATTTTATGAAAAGTAGCGGCCGGCACCTGATTACCGGCCCAGGGGAGGATCAAATGCAAAACTTTAGCTTCCGCCGATACGGGCAACTTATCACCTTAGCGCTGCTGCCACTCACATTGCTCGCCTGCAGTCAGGAGTCGCCAGTTGCAACGCCAGAGGTCAGTCTGGCGCCTTCCAGCGCGGTGATCTATCACAATGGTGCCTTGATCACCATGGCGGGGGATGCGCCGAGTGTGGCCGAAGCGCTGGTTGAGGATGAAGGGAAAATTGTGTTCGTCGGCTCACTGAGCGAGGCGCGGGCAGAAGCCGGCACGCAGGCGGCGGAGTTTGATCTGCAGGGCGCCACGCTCATGCCGGGTCTGATCGAGCCGCATCTGCATCCTTCGCTGGCGGCCATGATGCTGCGTAACGAAATTATCGCTCCCTACGACTGGAAATTGCCCTCGGGCGTCAAACCCGGCGTGTCCGGCGAGGCCAACTACCGGGCGCGCATCACCGAATCCATCAAGAGCAATGCGCTGCCGGACGAAATCTATTTTATCTGGGGCTATCACCAGCTGTGGCACGGCGAGCTATCCCGTGATTTGCTCAATGAGATCGCCGGCGACCAGCCCGTGGGCGTGATTCATCGTTCCTTCCACGAAATCTTTTTGAACGACGCGGCCATTGAGGCGCTGGGGATCACGGAAGACAATTTTGCCGGCAATCCGCAGGTTGAGTGGGACCAGGGGCACTTCTATGAGGGGGGCTGGCTGGCGCTTGTGCCGATGATGGCGCCGGTACTGTTAGAGCCGGAAAAATACCGCAAGGGTCTGGCGGATATGACGCAAATTTTGCGCCTCAACGGCATCACCACCATTGCTGAGCCGGGTTTTCCCAGCTCTGATTTTAATGCGGAACTGTCCCTGCTCATGGACGAGATGGCCAAGAATCCACCCTACGATGTGTATCTGATTCCCAGCGGCACCCAGCTGTTCAGCATGAAGGGGGGTAACCAGGAGGCCATGGCGTTTATGGAAACGCTGGCTGTGACGCCGGAGTACAACACGGACAATGTTCATTTTCTGCCGAAACAGGTAAAGCTGTTTGCCGATGGCGCCATCTACTCACAGCTTATGCAGATGAAAGATGGCTATACGGACGGGCATGAAGGGGAATGGATGACGCCGCTGGATCTGTTTGCGGAACAGGTCGATCAGTACTGGAACAACGGCTATAAGATCCACGTGCATGCCAACGGTGATCTGGGTCAGCAAATGGTGATTGATAATGTCGAGCGCTTACAGGCCGAGGCACCCCGCGACAACCACCGCTTTACCTTGCACCATATGGGTTACTTCACCCCGGAGATGACGGACCAAATGGCCGATTTGGGCATGGAGGCATCGGTGAATCCTTATTATCTCTGGGCCCTGGCGGACAAATATGCTGAGTATGGGCTGGGGCAGGAGCGGGCGGAAAACCTGGTAGCGCTTGGGTTGCTGGTGGAGCGGGATATTCCCCTGTCCTTCCATTCTGATTTCTCCATGGCGCCCGTAGAGCCTCTGACACTGGCCTGGACGGCGGTGAATCGCGCCACGGCGAACGGGACCCGCCTGTCGCAGGATCAGCGTATTCCCGTCTACGAAGCGCTGCGGGCGGTAACGATCGATGCGGCGCGGAGTCTCAACCTCGAAACTGAGATTGGCTCGCTGGAGCCGGGCAAGGTGGCCAACTTCACCGTGCTGGAGGCCAATCCGCTGGACGTTGACCCCATGAGTATCAAGGACATCGCGGTGAAAGGCGTGGTTTACAAGGGGGCCTGGCATGCATTGGGTGAGCAATAAAGCGCCGGAAAATGACCGTCGCTACCTTGGCGCTGACCGTAGCAGCGCCGCGGTACTATCCGGGCGCGCTATGGTTGGCGCGCGGCGGCGACGCAAGCGATGAAATCTGCCCTGCGTAACGTGCTGGCGGTTGTGCTCGGCGTGCTGTTAGGCAGCGCCGTGAATATGGCGCTGATCACGCTCGGGCCGCTGTTGATTCCACCGCCGGACGGCGTTGACCTGAACGACACGGAGCGCTTTGCGGAAAATCTACGGCGCTTGCAGCCCGTGCACTTTCTAATGCCATGGCTGGCCCATGCGCTGGGTACCCTGGCGGGCGCGCTGCTAGCCGCCAGGCTGGCGGTCAGTCATCATTTGACCTGCGCGCTCCTTGTGGGGGTGGTGTTTATGACCGGTGGCGCCCTGGTGGTGATGCGCTATGGTGGTCCCCCCTGGTTTATCGCCATGGATCTGCTGGGTGCCTATCTGCCCATGGCCTTCTGGGGTGGCAAGCTCGCTCGTCGGAAGACGCTGCCAAACGCCAAGTAGAGGGCGATTCTCCGCGCGCGGTGATTTTTGAGATACTGACCAAGTTCGTCTACACTAAAATTTCACAGGCTTGATGTTAGGCCCAAAACCGGCAAGGATGCGAGGGGACGCTAACTCGTACACAGGTTATCAGTTGCTACAAGTTTTGGCGCAGGGTTTCGGCGCAGGGTTTTGGCGCTGGGTTTTGGCGCCATGCCGTCGTTGCTGACAATCTGACAATCGCTATTGCTTCACGCTGGTGAGTGTGCCAAGTCTTCGGGCGAAGCTGCGCGCTGGCATTCTTTAGAACTCTTCGGGGGACTACCAATGAAGGTTGATTGCACTATCTGGCGGCGCATGCTGCCCGCTCTGGCTGCGCTCATGCTGGTCAATACGGCGCAGGCGCAAGATGAGAAACCCAATATTCTGGTGATCTGGGGTGACGATATCGGCTGGCAGAATGTCAGCGCCTACGGCATGGGTACCATGGGTTACACCACGCCCAATATTGACCAGATCGGTAACGAGGGCATCCGCTTCACCGATCACTACGCCCAGCCTTCCTGCACCGCCGGGCGTGCGGCTTTCATGACCGGCCAGTATCCCATTCGCTCGGGCATGACCACGGTCGGTCAGCCGGGCGATCTGCTGGGCTGGCAGCCCGCGTCACCGAGCATCGCCGAGCTGCTCAAAGCCCACGGCTATGCCACGGGCCATTTCGGTAAGAGCCATCTCGGCGACCGCAACGAGCATCTGCCCACCAACCATGGCTTTGACGAGTTTTTCGGCAACCTCTATCACCTGAACGTCTCGGAAGAGGAAGAGCAGCGTGATTATCAGAACTTTGCCAATAACTATCCCGGCGGCGCTGAGGCCTACGCCAAGAAGTTTGGTGCACGCGGTGTGATTCACTCCTTTGCGACGGATAAGAACGACCGCACGGTGGATGAGCGTTTCGGTCAAGTAGGCAAGCAGACCATCACTGATACGGGCCAGCTGACTCAGGAGCGGATGAAGGACTTTGACGGCGGTGAGGTGATCCCCCTGGCCAAGGACTTCATGCTCAAAGCCAAGGAGGCGGGCAAGCCCTTCTTTATCTGGCTTAACCCCACGCGCATGCACGTTTACACGCGCCTGAATGACCGCTGGCGCTACGCGGCGGAAAACGACACCAGCGAGGCAGACCTGCATGGCTCAGGCATGCTGCAGCATGACTATGAGATCGGCGATGTGCTGCAGTTCCTGAAGGATAACGGCCTGGAGGAGAACACCATCGTCTGGTACTCCACCGATAACGGCCCGGAACATGCCTCCTGGCCTCATGGTGGCACCACGCCGTTTCGCGGTGCCAAGATGGGCACCTTTGAAGGCGGTGTGCGGGTAATTTCCATGCTGCGCTGGCCGCGGGCCATTGAGCCGGGCAAGACGCTCAACGGCATTCAGACGCACATGGACATGTTCACCACGCTGGCGGCAGCGGCGGGCATTGAAGATCCGAATGCCGAGGTTATGGCGGACAAGAAACAGTACATTGACGGCGTGAATAACCTGGCCTACTGGCTCGGGGAATCAGATGAATCGGAGCGTGATGATTTCTTCTACTACTACGAGAATCGCCTCGCGGCCTATCGCATGCAACAGTGGAAATTTCATTTCTCGGAGAAGGAAACCTACTACAGCAATGTGAAGCCACGTACCGTGCCGCTGCTGTTCAACCTGCGCATGGATCCCTTCGAAAGCTATGACAATGAAGATTCTTACGGTCATCTGCTGCAGAAGGTCTCCTGGCTCATGGCGCCCATGGGTGAACGCATGAACGCGCATCTGCAAACGCTGGTGGACTATCCGCCGGTGCAGGGCAGCAAGTCCTTCGACATGTCCAATGTGGTAGAGGAATTTACCCAAAAAGGACGTCAGTAAAAAGCTAATGCTGCGGCCGCCCGCTCAAAGCGGTGCGGCCGCAGCAGCGGTCTTACGCCGGGCCAGGGGCGCCTGCGCGAAGAAGTCCCGGGGGGGAATATGAGAGTACTGCTTTTTAGTGTTTTGCTGTTTGCGGCCAGCACCTTACCAGCCCAGCAGTTGGCGCCGGCGCTGGTGGAGCGCCTGGATGCACGCCTGAATCAGTCCGTTGAGGGCATGGCACCCGGCCTGGCGGTTGGTGTGGTGCGCGACGGGCAGGTCATCTTCGAGCGTTATCTCGGCTATGCCAATCTTGAGCATGAGGTGCCCATTGACGCACACAGCCGCTTCAATATCGCTTCGAATGCCAAGCAGTTCACCGCACTCATGGTGCTGCAGCAGATGCAAGCGGGTCAGCTGCAGTTGGAACAGGATATCCGTGTGCTGCTGCCGGACTATTTCACCGAACTGGACACGCCTATCACGGTTAAGGATCTGCTTTCTCATCGCAGCGGTGTGCGCGATGTCTATGATTTGTGGGCGCTACAGGGCCATACCTGGTGGCGCCTTTTCGTAGACAACGAGGATGCGCTGGAACTGCTTCAGGCTCAGCAGGAACTGAACTTCACGCCGAATTCGGACACGCGCTATAGCAATTCCAACTACCTGTTGCTGACCGCCTTACTGGAAGCGGTTAGCGATGATTCCTTTGCCTCGCTTGCCGCGGGTACCTTTGCCCAGCTGGGCATGCAGGAAAGTGCTTTCCAGACCCACTACATGGCTGTGGTGCCGCACAAGGCACGGCCCTACGGCAGCTGGAACGGATGGCGTGAATACCCGCAAGTCACCGCCCTGTACGGTGATGGTGGCCTGTTTACCACGTTACCGGATCAGCTACGCTGGGAGCAGCTGCTCCAGCAGGACCAGGCCACCGTGTTGCCGCTGGCATTGCTGCAGGAGAGTCAACAACCACTGGCTAATGGGCAGGGCTATGGCCTCATGTTCGGACGCTATAAGGGCCAGGACTATGTCTATCACGATGGCAATACGGGTGCCTACAACGCGTCCTTTATGCGCTTTCCAGAGCAGCGGCTGGCGGTGGTCGTCATGTCCAATAACGGCAATCTGTCGACACGCCAGACCGCGCAAGCACTGGTTGATCTGATACTGGATTTGCCGCCAGGGTTTCCGGCGGGTCCCGACCGGGTGGAGACGGGTGGCGACCTGCAGGCACTGCCGGGCGTATACCAGACCGATGGGGGGGATCTCATGATGATTACCCAGCGCGATGGTGATCTGTATCGGGAACTGGCTGGCGCTGAGCCCGTGCGTTTGATCCCTGAGCGCGGTGGACTGTATCAGTACGCCAGCCGGGCAGATCTGAAAATGAATTTCTCGCAGATTGGTACGGCCCGGCAGCAGCTGACCATCTACCTGCCATCGCAGCCGCCGATCAGCTATCGCAGACTGGCCCTTCCGGAGCCGGTGGTTTCCGCGCCGGAAGATCTCAACGGGCGCTATTACAATGCGGAGACAGACACGGAAATCCTCATACGCCATGACGGCGATCAGGCGTATACGGTCACCAAGAACGGTCGTGCGCGGGAGGCGCAGTTGCTGTTGCCTGACCGCCTGCAGATGAACAGTTACCAGCTGCGGGTGGTGCGTGATGCGGAGCAGCAGGTGCAGGGTTTGCGCGTGGATAACCGCCGTATCCGCAACGTATGGTTTGTTCGAAGCTAAGGTTTTTCCTCCCCACGCGTGACCTTTGTGACATGACAAGCTCCGGCTCGCGTGCCATGCTGCTGGGCCGCTTGCCTAGGGATGGCTCCCATGAATGATGTTCCTTCAGCGCCAACCACGGTCTTTGAAAGCGCCGTGGCGCCCTGGTTCTACCTGCTAACCATCGGCGTGCCCATGGGTATGCTCGCGCTGATCCTGACAACCGCGGGTCCCGCCACCCCTTTGGCCTGGGGCGTGGCGTTGGTGGCAGCCGTTTCGGCACTGGCCGTGCCGGTTTGGCTGCTGTGCTCCACGCGTTACGAGCTTAAGGCGGGTGCGCTGCTAATCCGTTCCGGACCCGTGCGCCAAACCATCGCACTCAGCGATATCCATGCGGTAAAGCCCAGTCACTCGCTGCTGGCTGCCCCGGCTCTGTCACTTAACCGGTTGGAGATTCGCTACGGCCGCGGGCAAATGACCCTGGTTTCACCGAAGGACCGGGTGGGCTTTTGTCGCGCCATCGGGCATGCGCTCGTGTGCGAGGAGCAGGCTGAAGGCTCATGAAGCGCACCGGTGCCATTGATTACGTGGAGATTCCGGCGCGGGATCTGGAGGCAAGCAAGCGGTTTTTTACGCAATGTTTTGGCTGGGCTTTTACCGACTATGGGCCCGATTACGCTGCCATTGAGCAGGCTGGCCTGGACGGGGGGTTCTATCGCTCTGAGACCTCAGCGCAGACGGCTAAAGGCAGCGCTCTGGTGGTGCTTTACAGCACCGATCTGGATGCCACGGAGGCACAGGTGAAAGCCGCAGGTGGCACCATCGCACGGGCCATTTTTCCTTTTCCCGGTGGGCGCCGCTTCCATTTCTGTGATCCCAGTGGCAACGAATTTGCGGTCTGGTCCGACGCGCCGGTGGCTGGCTGAGCGGGCCGGGCGCCCGGACCAGCTCACGCGACGCTCACAGACACGCGTTATATGCTGACCTTGCCATGGTGGGTGTGTTGATGGCCTGCGCCAGACAGGCGGATGGACTTGAAAGCGGGCTCGGTTTTTTCCTAACTACTCAATAGGGATATTCGCAATGCGTACAAAGAAGCAGGTTTATCGCAGCGGACCCGCAGCGACTGAGTTTGCCCAGGCGGTGAAGGTAGGGGACGCACTGTATGTGTCCGGCCAGGTGGGTATGGACGAGAGCGGACACATTCCCGCTGATTTGGCCGCGCAAATGCAGCTGGCCTATGTCAACCTTGAGCAGGTGCTAGCGCAATTCGATGCGAGCATGGCGCATATCGTGGATGAGGTTTTCTTCGTCACCGATATGCAGGAGTTCATGTCTGACGCAGCGGCGATATATGCCGCACGGCACGCGGTCTACGGCGCCGAGCCGGCAGTCTGTCACAGCTTGCTGGGGGTTTCGGCCCTCGCGCTACCGGCACTAAAAATCGAGATTAAATGTGTGGCCTGTGTTGCCTAGGGGACTGAGTCGCATCGCGCCAAGGCGACTCGTTAACACTGGGCGGTGAAGGTCTTCGGCGTTGGGGCTGTCAACCGCGCTGAGGAACGTTTGCTTGGGAGGGTGTGAGTTGATGAGGCTTCAGGAAATGCAGCAGGACATGGACCGGGCCTATGGCGCGGGAGCGACCGGCGTGCTGGTGTCGGGGCTGGTCTGGTGCCTGGCGGGGGCCGCAGGTCTGCTCGGGGGTGCCTGGACCGCCATGCTGACCTTGTTTTTTGGTGGCATGTTGATTTTCCCTCTGTCCGTTGTCCTCGCCAGAGCGATGGGGCACAGCGCACGCCATGCGGCGGATAATGGCCTGCACCATCTGGCGCTGGAAAGTCTGGCCATGCTTTTTGTGGGTCTGTTCCTGGCGTTCAGTATGGCCCTGCGGGAACCGGCTTTTTTCTTTCCCATCATGTTGCTTGCCATCGGTGCACGCTATCTGCTGTTCCAGACCCTTTACGGACGCCGTATTTACTGGTGCCTGGGTGCCTTGTTAATGCTGGCCGGTGCGCTGTGCCTTGCGCTAAAGGCACCGATGCTGACCGGGGCTTTCGCGGGCGGCGTGATCGAGATCGGTTTCGCGCTGCTACTGATGCAGCAGGTCCGCGCCGGGGCCAGGGGCTTGCGCCAGTAAGCATCTTTGGGCGCCCCTGAGCCGGGCCGGCACCCGGCCTTTGCTAGGCTCCCGTCACAATTTTGCACGGAAAGCACCGGGCAACCGTTGATCCGATCAAGGAGTTATTGGCCGCGACTTCGCTTCGGCAGCGTGGCTCTGCGGTCATCATTGCTGGTGGCGAAGCTGTGGGCTATGGGCCTCGCCGAGCCCTATGCCCGCATTAAAACGGCCTACTTCCGGTGCGCTGGCATGGCTGTACTGGGGGTTTCACAGTTTACTGTCGCCTAGTGGTCATTCGCCGCCCCCACCACTGATTTTATTCGGATTTCGATCAAGGTCGGGCCAGTGTCAGCGTTCTTGCGGTGCGCACGGCGGCTGCCGTACTTGCGGCGCTGTGTCACAATAGGCGCGCGCAGAAACGCCATCTTTTCAGTTGACGAAAACGCACACATCAAAAGCGCCCATGGGTTGATGTGGCAGAGCAACCGGGGCCTTTTAAATGAATGACGCCAGCCAACAAAAACTCAGACGATTCGCCGACCGAATAGGCGTTGTGGCGTCGGTCACCTGTGCGCTGCACTGCCTGTTGCTACCGGTTCTGCTGGCGGCAGGCACGGCCTTGTCTGCGACATTTTTGGGTGATGAAGCATTTCATAAATCCTTGCTTTGGCTGATCATACCTGCGGCGGTGCTGGCTTTCGGTATCGGCTGTCGCCGTCATAAGGACCGGCTGGTGCTGACGCTTGCTCTGATTGGAATCGTTGGGCTGATACTTGCCGGTACCGTATTGCATGATCTGCTTGGTGAAGACTACGAGCGGATCGCCACCTTGCTGTCGGCTACCTTGCTGGTCGTTGCGCACGTGCGCAATTATCGTCTTTGTCGCTCTGCTGATTGCGATCATCATTATCCCTCCTAGCGCCTAACCAATGGCCCGAGGCCCGGCGTTTGTATCCCGTCCGGGGTAGCTGTGGTCGCTTACGCATGTGCTGTAAGAAAGACGCCTTTGGGCAGGTATCGCCGGCGTGTGTCTTGAACGGATGCTTTTTACGGCTATGACCATCGGCCCTGTTGCGAGTAGCGTTTCGGGTTTAGGTTGTTAGCCTGCACGGTTGCGGTTTCGGACCGATACGCTGACCGTCTGGTCGCGGCACCCTGGACAGGGGGTTGTGGTCGGACCAAGTGTGTAAAAGGAGCGCTGGAATGACACAAAATCAACGTAGGGTTCTGCTGCTGACCGTAGGGGCTGGCTTGCTGCAGTTGCTGCTGCTGGTGCGTGAGCACTTCACAGGTGGGGTGATCAGTCACCATGTGCTGCATGATCCAGCACTTCCGGCCATTTCCAATTTCTGGGGTTTGCTGGTGCTGCCCCTCCTGGGCTTGCTAACGGCCTGGCATGGCAATCGACAGTTGGCGGCCGTGAGCGAGAACACGGAGTCGCAACCGTTTCTACCGCCCCGTAGCTGGCTGGGTTTCAGCCTTATGCTGCTGGTTACCTTGCTGCAATCGGTGTTTTGGACTCTGGGTCTGGAGCAGGTCACCGCCTACCTGGCTTTAGCAGTGCTGCTTGCCGGGCTGCTGGTGCCCATTTATCGGCCGGAGTGTCTGCTCGGTTACACGCTGGGGGCCGCGCCGGTATTCGGGGCGGTGATTCCACTGGTGGGTGTGCTCCTCATGGCGTTACTGTCTTATCTGGTACACCGTTGGCTCTGGCCGCTCATGCGGCGTATGCGCGCCCCATCATCCGCCAGGACCTGAGCCGCTGTCGCTTGCGTGGGCGGCTGGTTGTGATTCTCATACCAGGCGCTCCCGGTCCTTGACCTGCGGTTGAGCCCGCCGCGCGTAGAGTCCCCAATTTGCATTGTCTGTGGGACCAGTCAGTATGGACGAGGCTACCCGTTCGCGAATCATTGAGATGGCCTGGGAAGACCGCACGCCCTTCGAGGCCATAGAGGCCAGCTATGGCCTCAACGAGGCGGCGGTGATCCGCCTCATGCGTCAGGAGCTCAAGCCCAGCAGTTTCCGTTTGTGGCGCGCGCGCGTAAGCGGGCGCCTGACCAAGCATGGCAAGCGCCGTGGCCGCGCGGTCGGTCGCGCCTATTGCCCCACCCAGTACAAACCGCGCTAGCCAACGGCTTTCTGCTGCGTCAGCCGACGTCTGGATCTTGGTCTATGCTTTGAGGGACTGCTGCTGATGTGAACGTCCCCATGTCTGTTGCTGTGTTTGCTCAAGAACCCGCTCTGAATGATGCCATGGCGCGTCAGCGCTTCTGCTGGCCCGTGGGTGCCGCGCAGACACTGCCGGTGCCGCAGAGAGATGCTTGGGCGCTACTGGCCCAGGCGGGCGGTCTGGCCCTGGCCCATCCCTACTGCGCACATAATCCCGTGCAGCAATGGCCCGGCGTCGGTGCTTGTGATGAGGTGCAATATCTCAATGGCCTGTGCCTGGAACGGCACTTCTGTCGCTGGGATGAAGGGCAGGGCTATGCCTTGGAAATCGGTGTGCGTGATGGCCCCCGGTCCTATGTGCGCTGGGACCTCAAGGAACTGGATAGGGAGCGCTGTGAACTGAGCATTACGGTGTATGCCAATTTGCTGCAAAAGCTGCCGCGTCCCTTGCGCTGGTTTCCGTATCAATTGCGCGTTGCCCCGCTGCTGCGGCGTTACCTGCGGGCCGTATGCGCGGGCTATTTGTGGGTTCTGACCCATCAAACGCCAGTTCGGCCCAATCAGTTCGGCACGCATCCCTGGTTTAGTTAAGCCCGGTTTCCAGGCCAGCTCACTCTGGGTCTGTTCCCCGATGGCACTTACGGTTACATTGGTGCGGCGCTGTGTACGGACACAGTGGGGAACCGGCCTGCCGTCAGGCGGCGGTGAGGGCAAGCAAAGCAAGCACTCGGAGCAGGTAGATGAAATTAGCCGAAGCATTGACTCATCGGGCTGATTGCCAGCGTAAGCTGGCACAGCTGAAAGACCGCATGGTTCGTAATGCAAAAGTACAAGAGGGTGAGCAGCCCGCGGAAGATCCGTTTGAACTGCTGCGTAGCTATCAGGGCAAGGTGGAAGAATTTGAACAGCTGGTGATGCGGATCAATCGCACCAACAGTGCAACGGCCTTTAGCGAGCAGCTCAGCCTGGCCGATGCGTTGACGCGGCGAGATGCGCTGGCATTGCAGCGCGATGTGCTGTTTGAACTCGCCAAAGCGGCGACCGTGACTCAGGATCGCCACCGAGCCTCGGAGATTGTTTTCCGCGGTGCCGTTAGCGTGCGCGAAACGCAGCAGCAGGCCGATCAGTTGGCCAAGGCGTATCGGGAGTTGGATCTGGAAATCCAGCAGCTGAACTGGACCACGGAGCTGCTGGACTAAGTTTAAGACGGTAGCGTTACCGTCCGGGGCGAGCGTAACCTGCCAACTGGGTTCAGTTGGAATGCCGGTGGATGACGGGGCATCCCGGGGTTCGAATCCCCGTTAACTGTTTAGCCTCAGAACCACTGACATGGGTACTGTCATTGTGACCGTTACAACCGCAACGCTGACCTGATAGTAACGTGAGGGTGGGTACGGGGTCTTATGATTCGGTTCCTTGATGCCAGCAGGGCGCCATGGACTTGGCCACCACGGGCAGAGCACGACGGCCGCCCTAGCGATTCCGGGACCGATGACGAGGTGAAAAAAAACCCCCGCGAGTAGCGGGGGTTTTGTGTGCCTAACGCCGGTGCCGGCTTAGAACCAGGTGAAGGTTCCGCGCAGGTACCAGGAGCCACCTTCGTAATTGGCAGCACTGCGACGCGGATATTCCAGACCCACGCTCAGGCGGTTGGCGTTGGGTGGGCCCACCTTGTCAATGTACTCGTCAAAGATATTGACCGCACCCAGCGACAGGCGCCAGCTGTCGTTGACCTGCCAGCCCAGTTCCGCATCGACATAAATCACCGAGCCAATTTTGGCACTGGGGTTCTCGGCCGCGCCGATACGACCCCGTTCGTCGTAGTGATCACCGAAGTAATTCACGCGTGCCAGCAGGTTCCAGCTTTCGTTGAAGAAGTGGTTCGCTGTAAACACGAAACGATGATCAGGATAGTTGTTCTCGATGTCCTCGACCAGCGCATCGCTAACCGGCTGGACGCCATTGATGAACTGCTGTCCTGTCACTTCGATCTCGTTGTAGTTGTAGGCCAGGGTCATGCTCGTGTCCTGACCATTCTCCCAGCTCACATTGGAGTTCAGCACCAAATCTACGCCTGTGTGTTCCACATCCAGCGCATTGGTGTAGAAGGAGATGCTGGTCTCCAGCCCGCTCGGTAGCGGTGGCAGGGGAATGTTGCCGGTCCGGTAGATGCGGTTGTCCACCTTGATCTGGTAGAAGTCCACGGTCAGCGTGGTGGCATCGCCGATGTCCGATGTGAAACCGAGGCTGATGTTCCTTGACTCTTCCTCGGTCAGCGGTTGACCGCCCAAATCGATAATGCGTGGGTCCGTTGACGGTACCAGACCTTCTTCCACCTGCTGACCGGTGGTGCCGTCAAAGGTGGTAATGATCGTGGAAATATTGGCCTGTCCGGGCGTTGGTGCGTGGAAGCCGGTAGAGATGGCACCGCGAACTGCCAGACTGTCGCTAATGCGATAGCGGCCTGCCAGCTTACCGTTCAGCGTGTCTCCGAAGTCCGAGAAGTCCTCGTAACGCAGGGCATATTGCAACAGCAAACGGTCGGTTACATCGTGCTCGATATCGGCGTAAACGGCCCAGTTATCGCGGTCAAAACTACCTGCATCGGCCGGCGACGGTGCGGCGAAACCGCTGGTTTTGCCACCAAAGTAGGCATTTGGCTCGCCAGCGATGATTTTATAGGTTTCCTCACGCCACTCGAAGCCAAAGGCCAGGTTGATGTTATCGGTGAGCAGCTTGGAGAAGTCCGCGTTGATGTTTTTCTCTTCCTGTTCGTAGGCGCCGACATCAAAATCCATCTGCGGAATCTGCAGGTTGCTGTCCAGTCCGAGGGTGGTATTCACCGTGTTGTTCAGAAAGTAATCCAGCTCGTTGGTGCCATAGCTGACGCTGAAGTCATAGAGCATGCCGCTGGCAAATTCGCCTTCCACGCCACCGATTAAGCTCAGGTCTTCTTGCGCACCGTCCAGGAACGGCGTAAAGCCGGCGGGCAGTCCCGTGAAGCCTTGCTCGCGGAGCGGTACCAGCGATGGGTGCTGCGGGTTGCGGTAGAAGAAGCGATAGCGGCCATCCGTATCGGCGTAGCCAAGACGCGCATATAGGGTGGCGCTGTCCGAGAGATCAAAGCCCGAACTGATCCAAACGCGCGTGCCGCTGCTTTCCGGGCGCCCCCAGGTTTGCAGCAGTGGTGCTTCGCCGAAGGGGGCATCGGCGCCAATCAGGCTGGGATCTACCCCGGCGTCAATCAGACCCTGGAATTCGGGACGCTGGATGGCGCGGATCAGTTGATCATTCTCAATGTGCTCGACGCTGGCGTTAACAAAGCCGTTGCCAATCGCGAAACCGGCATTGGCGGCAAATTTGAGGTTTTCCTCGCCCTCATAGTGCTGGCCATACTGGAGGTACACCTCGCCACCGGAATCGGCATCTTTGGTTACAAAGTTGATCACACCGGCAATAGCGTCAGAGCCATACTGGGAGGAGGCACCGTCGCGCAAGACCTCGACGCGCTTGATAGCGATGCCGGGTAGCATGCCGATGTCCACCCCGTGAGCGCCGTTACCTGCTGCTGGCGCGAAAAAGTGTAGCAGGGCGGAACGATGGCGGCGTTTACCGTCGACCAGGACCAAGGTCTGATCCGGCGCGGTGCCGCGCAGGGAAGTGGGGCGTACAAACGCGCTGCCGTCACCCGTGGCCGGTGTGGCGGTGTAAGACGGCACCAGCGCCTGCAGATTGTCCGTCAGATCCGCGGTGCCACCAAAGGCGTGAAATTCTTCCCCCTGGAGCACGTCGACCGGCACGGTGGAATCGGCGGCGGTGCGCGGACGCGCGCTACGCGTGCCAATGGTGATGACCTCCTCCACGACGATCTCAGATTCCTGATCAGCTTGGGTTAGCGTGGTCACGCGCTCCGCTTGATCCGCGTCTCCCGACGTTTCGCTTGTTTCGGCCCATGCCGAAATAGAAAGTGTGCCAGCCATAGCCAGCACCGCACTGATGTGCGTCGCTAAACGTGTCTTCTTCATGGTTTTCTCCCCAACCCTATCGTTATGTTGTTGTTAAATTACTATGCATGCCCAGCGCTCGCCTGTCCAGCAGCATGCCTGGCGCGTGTGATTCAGCTGCAAAGGTCTAAGTTGCGTCGGTCTTGCTCAGGAACTGAGCACGCAAGTCCTTGGCCTGGGCGAGCGGTGATGAGTCCGTTGGCAAAGCTTGCACAAAGGCATTGATAAGCGCCGTATTGTTCGTTGCTTGCTCCCCCGTAGGCAGTTCGAGATTGTTTTCGAAGCCCAGGCGCACATGCCCGCCCTGACGCACTGCCGCCAGTAAAACGCTTTGTTCCGTCCGACCAAAACAGCAGGCAGACCAATGGTAATGAGGGAGGCAAGGCTGTTGGAGAAACGCATCTAACTCTTCCTCCGTGCCGGTCAGCTGGTCGCTGTAACGCCCCAGCACCAGTAGGCAAGAAGGCTGATCTGTGCCCAGGTCACCGCGTTGGCGTAATCTTTCCAGCAGTTTCAGCTCTGTGGGCGTGTAGACAATAAATTGCGGCCAGCATCCTTGTTGCGGCAGGCGTGAGAAAAAACGCAAAACCTCCGGCTCAAGTTCCGGTGCCTGCAGTAGTTCGCGTAACGCCAGCGACACCGCTTCCGGGCGCACTGTCTCGACCACGCTCATCTGCTCCTGAGGTGAGTAGCGCCCCACGGCCTCGGTGGTGATTTGAAGGATCAGGTTCTCGCCCACTTCGGCACGAATCGCGTTTATGGCCTGTCGATAGTGATCGGGTGCCAGGCTGTGCTGTCCGGCATGATCACGGACATGGAGGTGCAATACGCTAACCCCGGCCTCCACCAGTTGCACGGCATCCCGGGCGAGGGCCTTCGGTGTCAGGGGTAGGGCGGGGTGATCTGTATGGCTCCGGCGGGCCCCGTTGGGCGCGCTCATGATCATAAGGGAAGGTGTGGGTGCTTCCATTCAGGCAGGTGCTTGCAGTGGAACGCTGTTCAGCGTTGTTGTCAGCGCGTCCACCAGTTCATCCAACTGGTCGTTGGAAATGATGAAGGGTGGTGCGAGAAGGATATGTACCCCATCGCGACCGTCGGCGGTGCCGCCGCCGGGATAACAAACCAGGCCGGCCTCCATGGCGGCCTGGCGTAATCTTGCTGGAAGTTTCCAGGCGGCGGGTGGGGGGCGCCGGCTGTCCCGATCCATTACCAGTTCCAGAGCCTGAAACAGGCCGCGACCGCGAATATCGCCTACCTGGGGATGGTCCGCAAACGCTTGCAGCAGTCGGTGGTGCAGCGCGTTACCGCGTTGCACCACCTGTTCCAGTAGGCCTTCCCGTTCAATGGCGTTGATGACAGCGAGACCCGCTGCGCAGGCTGTGGCATGACCC
>JAOZKI010000030.1:0-17988 GCA_029935455.1 Lysobacterales bacterium
ATCGCTGGTGCGCCGCGCCTGGCCTTACCGCGAACTGAGCAGGGAAGATTTCCAGGCCGTGCTACAGATGCTGACCGAGGGTTACGCCAGCCGCCGCGGGCGCCGCTCCGCCTGGCTGCGGGCAGCGGGTCTTGATGGCCAAATCCATGCGCATGCCGGCACGCGTCAGATGGCCCTCCAGAATGGCGGTGCCATCCCGGATCAGTTTGACTACGACGTCATCCTTCTGCCCGAGCAGGAGAAAATTGGCACGCTAGGGGAACATTTCGCCTTTGACAGCGTGGCCGGTGACGTCTTTCAGCTTGGCAACAGGAACTATCAGTTCCTGCGCCGGGAGCAAAGTCGGGTGCTGGTGCAGGACGCCGGTGATCAGCCGCCCAACGTGCCGTTCTGGTTTGGAGAGCGGCCCGGACGAAGCGACGTGCTTAGTGAGGCCGTCAGCCGCTTGCGGCAGCAGCTGGCCCGCGATTTTTCCCAGGCCGGTGCCGCACGGGCCCGGGAGCGCCTGATAGCGCAGGGCTTTGAATCGGCTGCGGCGGCGCAACTGGTGGCTTACCTGCACCCTGCCTGGGAGGCATTCGGCTGCCTCCCGGATCACCGCCGGGTGGTGCTGGAGCGTTTCTTCGATGAGACGGGCAATATGCACCTGGTATTACATGCGCCGCTGGGTGCCCGTGTTATGCGAGCCTGGGGGCTGGCCTTGCGTAAACGCTTTTGTTGCCAATTCAATTTCGAGCTACAGGCCGCCGCACTGGAAGACTGTCTCATTCTTTCCCTGAGTGAAACGCACAGCTTCGAACTGGCAGAGGTCATGCGCTATCTACATCCCCATAGCGTCGAGTCTGTCCTGATTCAGGCCCTGCTGGATGCGCCCCTGTTTGAGGCCCGCTGGCGCTGGAATGCGACCACGGCACTGGCCATAGAACGCATGCGTAATGGTCGGCGGGTGCCGGCTCAGTGGCAGCGCAATCAGGCGGAAGATCTGGTTAGCGTGGTCTTTCCTGACCAGCTAGCCTGCGCGGAGAACCTGTCTGGCCCCCGCGCTGTTCCCGATCACCCGCTGGTGCAGCAAACGCTTCGGGACTGCTTACAGGAAGCCATGGATCTCGCGGGCCTACAGCAGGTGCTGGAGCAGCTCCGGGCAGGAACCATCCGGGCCACCTGTGCGGATTTGCTGGGTCCGTCGCCATTGGCGGCGGAAATCATCAGCGCACGGCCCTATGCGTTTCTGGATGACGGTGAGGCTGAGGAACGTCGCACCCGCGCCATAGCGCGACCGGCGCCGCCAGCAAGCCCGGGCTCTGCGCTACGTCGGATTCGCCAGGAGGCTTGCGCCCGGGTCAGCAAAGAGGTCTGGATTCACCCGGCCAGTCCGGACGAGCTGTATCAGGCACTGCTTGAGGTGGGTGGGCTGAGTCAGTCTGAATACAGCACCGGCGAGTCATTGAGTGGCGCGGCCGCCTTGCCCCAGCGTTGGAGCCTTTGGTTCCAGGCCCTGCAGGCGGAACAGCGGGCTTTTCTCTTGCGTCTGCCGGAGGGTGCCTGCTTTTGGGTAGCCGATGCGCGCCTGCCCGAATGGCAGGCCCTGCATCCCGGTGCAATCATTCGACCGGCCCCGGCGGCGGGGCTTATACATCCGGAGCAACCCCAGCGGGGTCCGGCACTTATGGCCCTGATGCGTGATCGCCTAGCGGCGCTTGGGCCAGTCAGCCGCGCCCGTCTTGGCGTCGGGCTGGGTGTGGGGTTACCCGTGGTGGAGGAGGGGCTGGAGCAGCTCCGTGCGGAGGGATCCGTCGTGCGCCTTGAACAGGAGGGCGTGGGGCATTTGTGGTGTGAGCGACGCTTGTTGGCCCGGGTTCATCACTACAGCCGCAGCAGCGTCGGTCCCGCCTGATCGCAAAGGGCCTGGGCCGCCGCGCAAGCGTGGCGGCCCAGGCTTAGAACTCAGGCCGCAGCACTGGCACCGGCGGGCGGTGCGTCATGGGCCAGTTGGCGCAGCACATAATGCAAGATGCCACCGTGCCGGTAGTACTCGATTTCTTTCGGTGTATCGAGGCGCACCGTGGCAGTGAAATGAATCTCAACCCCGTCTTCCTTGCGCGCAGTGACATCTACCGTCTCCGCGGTACCGTCGCCCAAACCGGTAATGCTGAAGGTTTCAGAACCATCCAGCCCCAGCGAATCAGCATTCTCACCGGCCATGAAATTCAGGGGCAGTACGCCCATGCCGATAAGGTTTGAGCGGTGGATACGCTCAAAGCTTTCCGTGATCACGGCCTTTACGCCCAACAGCTGTGTGCCCTTGGCGGCCCAGTCACGAGAGGAACCCGTGCCATATTCCTTGCCGGCGAGCACCACCAGGGGAATCTGCTCAGCCTGATAGCGCATGGCGGCATCATAGATGCTCATCTGTTCACCATGGGGCTGCATGCGGGTCCAGCCACCTTCCGTGCCGGGCGCCAGCTGATTGCGCAGGCGTACATTGGCAAAGGTGCCACGCATCATGACTTCATGGTTGCCACGGCGTGACCCATAGGAATTGAAATCAACGCGCGCGATACCCTGGGATTTGAGATAAACGCCTGCCGGTGAATCCTCGCTGATGGCACCGGCCGGAGAAATGTGGTCCGTGGTAATCGAATCCCCCAGCTTGGCCAGGCAGCGCGCGCCTTCCAGGTCCCGAATGCCGGGTGGCTCCATGCCCATATCGACAAAGTAGGGCGGATTCTGGATGTAGGTCGAGTCGTCCTGCCAGGCAAACATTTCGCCCGCGGGGGTATCGATGTTCTGCCAACGCTCACAGCCATCGAAAACTGAACGGTAGCTGGCCTGAAACATATCGCGGGTCACATGCTGATTCACCACTTCCTGAATCTCATGCGCGCTGGGCCACAGTTCGCGCAGGTAAACCGGTGTGCCGTCAGCGTTCACACCCAGCGGTTCCTGCGTGATGTCGATGTTCATGCTACCGGCGATCGCATAGGCCACCACCAGCGGCGGTGACGCCAGATAGTTCATTTTCACATCGGCATGTACGCGGCCCTCGAAGTTGCGGTTCCCCGATAGGACGGAGCAGGCCACCAGATCATTGGCGCGAATCGCATCGCCAATTTCCTGCGGCAGTGGACCGGAATTACCGATACAGGTGGTACAGCCATAACCCACCACGTGGAAACCTAATGCTTCCAGATCATCCATGAGTCCGGCCTGTTCCAGATAGTCCGTGACCACCCGGGAACCAGGCCCGAGGGAGGTTTTGACCCAGGGTTTGACCCGCACACCAGCCCGGACCGCGTTACGTGCCAGCAAACCCGCAGCCAGCATCACCGCTGGATTGGAGGTGTTGGTGCAGGAGGTAATGGCGGCAATGACCACGGCGCCATCGTTCAGATCAAAGGTCATGCCATCGCGTGTTACCGGCACCGAAGCGCCCGTGTCCTCGTCGCTGGCAAGCCCACCGTGATGCTCCCGATAGTTAGCGCGCGCCGCGCCCAGCAGGACCCGGTCCTGGGGGCGCTTGGGCCCGGCCAGGGAGGGCACCACGTCACCCATATCCAGTTCCAGCACCGTGCTGTAGACCGCATCCGGTGCGCTATCATCGCGCCACAAGCCCTGGGCACGCGCATAGGCCCCGGTGAGCGCGATCTGCTCCTCACTGCGGCCGGACAGGCGCATGTAGCTCAATGCTTCCTCGTCAATGGGAAAAATACCGCAGGTGGCGCCGTATTCTGGCGCCATGTTGGCGATGGTCGCCCGATCAGCCAGCGGCAACTCGTTCAAACCCTCTCCGAAAAATTCGACAAACTTGCCCACCACGCCCAGTTCGCGCAGCATCTCCACCACGGTCAGCACCAGGTCAGTAGCGGTGGCACCTTCCGATAGCTTGCCGGTCAGTTTAAAACCGACCACCTGGGGAATCAGCATGGTGATGGCCTGACCCAGCATGGCGGCTTCAGCCTCGATGCCGCCGACGCCCCAGCCGAGCACGCCGATGCCATTGATCATGGTTGTATGCGAATCCGTGCCCACCACCGTGTCCGGATAGGCCATAAGCTGGCCCTTATGCTCCGCACCAAAAATGACCCGCGCCAGATGCTCAAGATTTACCTGGTGCACAATGCCCGTGTTCGGCGGCACCACCTTGAAGTTACTGAAGGCGTTTTGACCCCAGCGCAGAAAGCTGTAACGCTCCTTATTGCGCTTAAATTCGATCAGATTGTTCAGGTCCAGTGCGTCATGGGAGCCGAACTTGTCCACCTGAATGGAATGGTCGATAACCAGCTCCGCCGGTGACAGGGGATTAATCAGGTTTGGGTCGCCGCCCAGCTTCTGCATGGCGTCACGCATGGCCGCCAGATCGACGATGGCGGGAACACCTGTGAAGTCCTGAAGCACCACGCGCGCTGGCGTGAAGGCTATTTCCGTATTGGGTTCTGCCTGCGGGTCCCAGTTGGCCAGCGCTTCAATGTCACCGCGTGTAACGTCGATGCCGTCCTCGTGGCGCAAAAGGTTTTCCAGCAGCACTTTCAGGGAGAAGGGCAGGCGGCTGATGTTATGTCGCTGGCTGAGTACCGGCAGGCTGTAGTAACCGTACTGCTGGCCATTGCAGTCCAGCGTTCGGTAGCAGTCGAATGAATCGGCCATAAATCTCTCCCTATTGGTTTGGCTGCAGCCGCAGTACGGCCGGGGCTATCATGGCGCGCTCGCGTTGGCTGCGGGCGACGCCTGTTTATTATTGCGGATGCGGCGGCGTTTCACAGACACCGGCGCGCGCCTAGCTACCGAGCAGTGCTTCTGTCTGCTGCAGGATGCGACGGCGACCGAAAATCAGACTGAAACGTCCCCCGCCGCTTTGGCGCCAGAGCACGGCAGAACGCAGCCCAGCAAAGAGCAGGGCGCGTATCCATGCGATGGTGCGCGGTGCCTGCAAGTACTGGGGGTTGCCCTGCACCAGAATGCGAGGGCGCAGCTGCGATACGGTTTTCTTGTACAGCGCCGCCAGCTGCTCAGCCTGGTACTCCTCGGCCTCATGGGGTTCCATATGGCGGCTCTGATGGATGATATTACTGAGGGCCTCGCCACTGGTATGGAGCATGGCGCGGTTGGCCGTGAACGGCTTTTGCAGGCGCAGCAGACAGACCGCATGCTGCAGCGACTCCGCGTGCGGGTGCGTGCCGCTGAAGACCGCGTGCACTGTTTCCAGTCCCAGGCGCATGCGTTGCCGATCGCCGTAGATCTCGTCCACGTTCGCGCTTTCGAGACGAAATACACTGGCCAGGCTGGCGCTGGCCGCATAGCCGGACCAGGTGCCATGGCGGGCGGCCTGGCGCACCAGTTCCGTGGCCTGGAGGACGCCAGCGAGGGCAAGAGCTTGTTGAGTCATCACGTTATGGCCTGTTCCATGGGCGGGGTGTTCATGGTTTCGATGATACCGCCTCCCAGGCATTCGTCACCGTCATAGAGCACCAGGGATTGCCCCGGCGTGGCCGCACGCTGTGGCTGGTCGAAGCGCACCACCATGCCTTGTTCGTCCAAGCGCTCGAGCGTGCAGGCCTGATCCTGCTGCCGATAGCGCAGTTTGGCGCCGAAGCGCTGTCCCGGCTCAGGCGCCTCACCGGCAATCCAGGTGAGTTGGCTGGCGACCACCCGATCCGCCAGCAGCCAGGGATGATCATGTCCCTGACCCACGTAGAGCGCGTTATGCTCCAGATCCTTGTGAAGGACATACCAGGGGGCATCGGGATAACCCTTTACGCCGCCGATCCCGAGTCCCTGGCGCTGTCCGAGCGTGTAAAACATCAGCCCGTCGTGGGTGCCGATGCGCTGGCCATCGGACGTACAGACAGGACCCGCCGCGCCGTCAATATATTCGGACAGGAAGGCTTTGAAATTTCGCTCGCCGATAAAACAAATGCCGGTGGAATCTTTCTTGTTGTGTACGGCGAAACCGGCGGCCTGTGCCAGCTCCCGCACCGCGCCCTTCTCCAGTTCACCCACGGGAAAGCGCGTGCGCGCCAATTGCTCGTGCCCAATGGCGTAGAGAAAGTAACTTTGATCCTTGTTATGGTCCAGGCCGCGCAGCAGGCGCGCCTTGCCATCGCGCCAGCCGCTCCGGCAATAGTGACCGGTCGCTATGCATTCCGCACCCAGGTCTTCGGCATGCTCTAAAAACGTTTTGAACTTGATCTCACGGTTACAGAGGATGTCAGGATTCGGTGTGCGACCGGCCCGATATTCCGCCAAAAACGTCTCGAAGACATGGTCCCAGTATTCATCGGCAAAATTGCGCGCGTGCAGGGTCAATCCGAGGCGCTCAGCGACGGCGCGCGCATCGGCCGCGTCTTCCTCGGCCGGACAGGTGCCGAAGCGATCATCCTCTTCCCAGTTCTTCATGAACATGCCTTCAATGGGCACGCCTGCGCGCTGCAGTAGCAGGGCCGAAACAGAAGAATCCACGCCGCCTGACATGGCGACCATGGTCAATGCCTTATGCTGTTGATTCAAGTAAGGGTTGGTTTCCATCACACGCACTCCCGCTTGCTGCAGTAATGGGGGTGGGTCGGCGCAATGTCAAACCGCCCGATGGATCGCCGGCGGGGCTGAAATTCGCCCCTGCCGCCCCCAAATCTTTTTGCATCTGACAGGCTGAGATACACTCAAGGTATGGCAAAGGATCTGGAATCACAACAGGGCCGCGGCGTAGCGCTTGAAGAAGTACGTCCGGAGGTCGAGAAGCCACCCATGTATAAGGTGTTGCTCCTTAATGACGACTTCACGCCCATGGACTTTGTGGTCGACGTGCTCAAAATTTTCTTCAGCATGGGGCACGACCGTGCCACCCAGATCATGCTGCATGTGCATACACGCGGGAAGGGTGTGTGCGGCGTTTTTACCTTTGAAATCGCAGAAACCAAAGTAGCGCAAGTCAACGAATTCTCGCGTCAGAACGAACATCCACTCAAATGCACCATGGAGAAGGCCTGATCGAGCCAGCTTCGGGCTATGTGAGGTAAGCAACTATGTTCAGTAAAGAGCTGGAAGTGACCATTTCCGAGGCCTATCAGGAGGCGCGGAATCAGCGACATGAGTTTTTGACCGTTGAGCACCTGCTATTGGCGCTGTTGAACAACTCGGATGGCGCTGCCGTGCTGCGCGCACTCAATGCTGATTTGGACAAGCTGCGTGCAGAATTGCTGCAGGTGATCGAGGAAACCGTGCCCCGGCTGGGTGATGAGGACAATCGCGACACGCAGCCAACCATCGGTTTTCAGCGTGTTTTACAGCGAGCGCTGTATCACGTGCAATCATCTGGCAAACAGGAGGTGACAGGCACCAACGTGCTGATTGCCCTGTTCAGTGAGAAGGACTCCTACGCGACCTACCTGCTGAACAAGAACGACCTCACTCGCTTAGACGTGGTGAACTATGTATCTCACGGTATTGCACCGCTTGAAGATGAGGCAAATGCCGCGGAGGGGCAGAGTGCTGACGCGACGGAGGAGTCGATAGATGCCTCCAAGAGTCCGCTGGAACTTTATGCCAGCAACCTGAACGAGCGCGCGGCGGCGGGCCTGATCGACCCCCTGATCGGCCGTGATGCTGAGATTGAACGCACGATTCAGGTGCTCTGTCGACGGCGCAAAAACAACCCGCTGTTGGTGGGCGAAGCCGGTGTTGGCAAGACGGCCATGGCCGAGGGGCTGGCGCTGCGCGTGGTAGAAGAACAGGTACCAGACGTGTTGCGCGATGCGGTGATTTACTCGCTGGATCTCGGTGCGCTGTTGGCTGGCACGAAATATCGCGGCGATTTTGAGAAGCGGCTAAAAGCGGTGCTGGCGGAACTGAAGCGTCAGGACGGCAGCGTGCTGTTTATTGACGAGATACACACGATCATCGGTGCGGGGGCCGCCTCCGGTGGGGTCATGGACGCCTCTAATCTGATCAAGCCGGTGCTCGCATCGGGCGATTTACGCTGCATTGGTTCCACCACCTTTCAGGAATTTCGTGGCGTGTTTGAGAAAGACCGCGCACTGGCGCGTCGTTTCCAGAAAATCGACATTGTTGAACCCAGCGTTAGCGAAACCATCGATATCCTGCGTGGGCTCAAAAGCCGCTTTGAAGCGCACCACCATGTGGTGTACGCAGATGAAGCACTGGTCGCGGCGGCCGAACTCGCGGCGCGCCACATCAACGACCGGCATCTGCCGGACAAGGCCATTGACGTGATTGACGAGGCTGGCGCGCGTCAGCGGCTGCTGCCGGAAGATGAGCGCAAGGCCGAACTTAGCGCGGAAGACATTGAGGACATCGTGGCGCGCATGGCACGGATACCTCCCCGCCAGGTATCCCGTTCTGATCGTGATGCGCTGCGCAACCTGGAGCGTGATCTCAAGCTGGTCGTATTCGGTCAGGATGAGGCCATCGGAGCTCTGGCGGCAGCGATAAAAATGGCGCGCTCAGGCCTTGGAGAAGAGGATAAGCCTATCGGCAACTTCCTCTTCGCCGGTCCCACCGGCGTGGGCAAAACCGAAGTCACCCGTCAACTCGCCCTGGTCATGGGCATTGATCTGGTGCGCTTTGATATGAGTGAGTACATGGAAGCGCACGCGGTCTCCCGGCTGGTGGGCGCACCGCCCGGCTATGTGGGTTTTGATCAGGGCGGGCTGCTTACGGAAGCGATCAATAAAACACCCCATGCGGTGATTCTGCTGGATGAAATTGAGAAAGCGCATCCGGACCTGCTCAACATCCTGTTGCAGATCATGGACCATGGCAAGTTAACCGATGCCAATGGTCGGGAAGCCGATTTCCGCAACGCCATTATCATCATGACCACCAACGCCGGGGCGCGAGAAAGTGCGCGCCGTAGCATCGGTTTTATGGATCAGGATCACTCCAGCGATTCCATGGAGATTATTCGCAAGGCCTTTGCGCCCGAGTTTCGTAACCGTCTGGATGCGATCATTCAGTTTGCCTCTCTGGATTTCGAGGTGATCCTGCTGATCGTGGACAAGTTCGTGCTGGAGCTGGAAGCACAGTTGGCCCAAAAGGATGTGAGCCTCACGGTGACGCCAGCGGCACGAGCCTGGCTGGCAGAGCAGGGCTTCGATCCAAAAATGGGAGCACGCCCCATGAAGCGCGTGATTCAGGAACATATCAAGCGCCAGCTGGCTGATGAATTGTTGTTCGGTGCCCTGGCAGACGGCGGTGAGGTGACGGTTGATCTGGCGGTTGAGGGTGATCGCCTGGCGGTGACGAGCATCAACCGTGCCGGGGCCCAAAAGGCGCTCCCGGCGTCGATCGGTTCCTGATTTGTGGCACGCGCTTGGCGCGCCTTATGACTTACTTCATGCGGTAGGTAATGCGGCCTTTGGAGAGGTCGTAGGGGGTCAGCTCGACCTTGACCTTGTCACCGGTGAGAATGCGGATATAGTTTTTGCGCATGCGACCGGAAATGTGTGCAGTCACGATGTGACCGTTGTCCAGTTCTACGCGAAACATGGTGTTGGGCAGGGTTTCGAGCACCCGGCCTTCCATTTCAATGACGTCTTCTTTGCCCATAATTCCTGAGGGATGGTGGAAAGGGCGCTATTGTGCCACAAACCTCGCGACGTGGTGTCATGATAGCTGCGGATCGCAGTGCGTATGCTAGGGAAATAAAAACCTGTGGCGCAGGTGTTGACACGGGTGGGGATTTCTCTAGAATACGCCTCCTGTTCGCGGGTGTAGCTCAGCTGGTAGAGCATCTCGTTGCCAACGAGAAGGTCGCCGGTTCAAGCCCGATCACCCGCTCCATATTCGGAAAACCCGGTTCTGTTCGCAGGGCCGGGTTTTTTGTACCAGGCACGGCCTCATGGGGTGACGCATCCCCTGGGGATGTGTAAAATCGCGAACGATAACCAGGGGCCCGGTGGCAGAGTGGTTATGCAGCGGCCTGCAAAGCCGTGTACGCCGGTTCGATTCCGACCCGGGCCTCCATCCTTCGAAACAGCGGCCTCGCCGCTGTCATCCGCTCGCGCAGGGCCCGCCGTGTGCCTTGCTTATCCCCGCCCGTTAGCGTGCTGGCGATCTTTAACGGTTCCTAGAGCCTCCTATGGCCTGGCCAGGCACGGTGGCGCCGCCGGTAGCCGGTAAACCCGGTCAAGGCCTTGTCTTCAGGGGACAAGCGACCGGTCAGACGGAGCCCGATGATGGTCATCCATCTGTATGGGATCTGTAACCATGACCGTTCCGACTCATGTGAAAGCACGAACCGTGCTGGTGCTATCAATGCCCGCATTGGGGCTTTGGTTTGCCTACGTTGGCGGTATTTCTGCACGCCTGGGGCTGGCGCTGGGGGGGCTGGGCACCCTGCTGCTTCTGTCGGCCTTCGCAGCGCGGCGACACTATCGTCAACGCGCGGCCCAGGCCGTACATTTGCTGCAGCAGGAATTCGGCTTGTCGGCAGACGCTGAATCTCGCGATCAAGGTACGCCTTAGCACCGCTCCGGCGCACGGTAACCGGTTCTTCTCTGGCCGGTATGCAGCCCACTTAAAGCTGGGGTTTCCCTGTGCCCCAGACTTGACGCTCTTGCTGCGCTGAGCGATCTCGGCTGACACGAATCCCTGGAAATTTTCGTATGTAACAGTAAGACCCTGATGCCCTCGAGACCGTGCTTAGAATCCGAGGAACACTAACCTAATATAGGTTCTCTAAAATATCTGTAAGTACATGATTAATAAATTAAATAAAGCTGCATTTAGTGTCATGCTGGCCGCACTCTTCGGAGTTCTGTCGGCCTGCTCATCACAGGTGTTGCTGACCATTGATTCCGAACCATCCGGTGCAGCGGTCTACGAGGGCGGTAAATTCTGGGGGCGAACGCCGGTTGTTCTTAGCTACGCGGCCAGCGGCCAGCTGTCTGACGGCGGCTGTATCGGCACGCGACCCTTGAAGGTGGAATGGGATAGCGGTGCCCAGGCACGGGTGGCGACCATCAGCATTTGTGATGTCCAGGCACAGGAACAGCGGTTTCTGTTCACCTATCCGGCGGGCTTTGCCGACGCCATGAGCGATAACGTGGCGGGTTCGGCATCTGCAAGTCAGCGGCGGGTTGCGCCCAACGGTGAGTTGTACTGGGAGCTGTCTCCGGATAGCAGTGACACGACGGTACGCTGCTACTCCGACGTATCCGGCGCAACCGTCACCACCAATTGTTCGTAGCTAGAGACGTTTTTGGGGATCGACAGGAATAAGTGGGGGGCAGGTGCTGCGGCAAGCTGCCAAAAGGGCCAGGTTTTATTGAATCGGGTCATGCGGAAAGCAACAGACACCCGATCAGCGCGATAAGTGCGCTGAGGGCGAAGGAAAGCGTAATGAGTCACGAAACCATTAAGTTTGATGAAAACGGAAATTTCATCTTTGACGCGGAACTGGAAAGCCAGTGGATGGAATTACACCGGGACATCCAAAACGAGTATCGCGCAGAGAAGCGCAACCGCGTGTGGGCAGTTCTGGCCTGTGTTGGTGGTGCTGCGTCCATTGCCTACTTGGGGCTGATGACCTTTGCGGTTCTGATTGCCTGAGATCTAACGGTCCGGAAGCCCTTGTCCGGTTTCCGTGCTCGGCTGCTGACGCCCTGGAACGGCCCGGACCAGAGACATACCCTGCGGAAGGGTAACGGTCAACGCGACGGGTAAATGATCCGAAAACCCAACATCCACGACCTGCGCGTCATGCGCTAGCAGCGTCTTGCTGAGTAAAATATGGTCCAGTGAACGCTGGGGCTTCCAGGACGGATAGCTGGCCAAGCCGCAGGTTGGTGCAGACAATCCTAGCGCCGCCTGAAATAGACTGAGCTTGCGGCTGCTGGCTTCGCAATTAAAATCTCCCATAACCACCAGGTGACGCGCAGGCGCGAGCTGTTCGCGGAGATACTTTAACTGCGCACGTCGCGCCAGCTGCCCCAAGGCCAGGTGCACCACAGCAACAGTCAGGCCTTGATCGGGGCTGCCATAGCGTAGGATCAGTGCACCACGACCGGGGATTGCGCCGGGCAAACGGTGTTCCTCAGCGCTGGCGGGCTCATAGCGCGCGAGAAAACCGTTGCCAGAATGCGCCATGGCGCCCACCTTACGGTTGGGCTGGTGCACCCAGTAGGGCAGGTGAGCCTGGTCCGCAAGATAGCGGGTCTGATTGAGAAAGCCGGAACGCAGGCTGCCGACATCAGCTTCCTGCAGGGCGACAAGATCATAGTCCCGAATCAGGCCAGCGATAGCATTGAGGTTCTCTACGCGTACGGCGCTGGGTAACACCTGACGCCAGCTGTTACGCAGATAGTCTCGGTAGCTGTTACCAGGCACGCCGCTTTGGATGTTGAAGCTCAGCAGGCGCAGCTGTTGTCGCTGTTTTTTAGGGTTACTTATTGCGTCCACCTTGCCATTCTAGCCCCTGTTTCCAGATGCGTTCTTTCATGAGGTTCATTTTTCTGACCTGGAGGGGCCTTAACAAGCTGTCCAAGCCTGCCGAACCGGATGCGTCAGGCTACACCGCTATTCAAGAATGAAAACCTTCATCCTGACAGCAGCGCAACCATGTTCCATCTGTTGAGTAGTTTCAATTTGCCATGTACCACCACCGAAGACGCATTTCGTGATCGGCTGCAGGCTTTTCACGAATTGTTGTTCGCGCGTGATTTGATCCTAAGCACTGGCGATCTGTGTCAACGGGTCCTTCATCCGGTCATGGATACGGACGAGAACCACGGGCAGCAATACAGCTTTGTTATGAGTTTCCGTGATCGTAAGCAGTGCGATGCGGCGGTCACCGCACTCTATGCAGACGGCGCTGAGCTGGCGGACTGTCACCAGCGCCTCTGGGGGCAAGTAGAGGGCGCGGTGTTTAGCTGCTGGGAGACGTTGTAATCAACGACGCTAGGCGTAACTGCTTTTATTCCCAGCCACAAAAAAAGCCCCGAGAATGGGGCTTTTTTCACTAATATCATGCTTTTAGCATCACATCAGGCGGAGTAGGGGAGGGCGCGGCGGCCATCCTTGGCCTTTGCAGCAGTGGCGCTTCCGGCACCACTTTCCCCTTGTAAAACATCCCTGTTTCAGATCAGCCAGCGCGTCCCTTTGCGCCTTTTGGGCCTTGCCTTGGCAAGACCGTGGGGAGATTAAAACAGCAAAAACAATGTAGTGCAAGCTTTTTTTAAGCCAAATTATATACAAACGTAAAAAGCCATTGATAAATATCATAAAAATATTCGCTTTTTTGCTAGCGACACGCAGCGGGCGCCCCATCCTGGTCCAACTCAGCCACCGCAAAATTTGAGCGTGGCTCCGCATAGGGGCCCAGCCGGGACCGATACTCCTTTACAGGGCGGCGTTGCCGCTTGCGAACCAGCAAGCACGACCTGCGCGGAGGCACGTGGGGACGGGGCTCAATGTTCTGCGCGGCTTCCAGGCAGCTTGCCGGCGAAAAACAACGTGAACCTAGTGCAGAAGCGTTCCCACCCGTTGAGGGTGCTGGTTCTATCGGAGCGCTTAACACGCTTGCGAAGGCTTATGAAAAAACCCGGGCCTAACGGCAGCTGGCGTGTTAATGGAGCTTGAAGACGGCAGGTGGTGTAAACGCTGATGGGCGCGTGGACGATAGCAAAGCGCCCTGCGGCGAGAACGGCAGGCTCAGTGGCAAGAGGCTCTGGGCCAGGAGGGCCATCTATAAGGAGCCTGCTGCGTATGGGCAGAACTGACTAAAACATCCGCTTACTTGGTGCCCGGGGCGGGAATCGAACCCGCACAACCTTTCGGTCGGGGGATTTTAAGTCCCCTGCGTCTACCAGTTCCGCCACCCGGGCACAGGAGGCGATTCTACCGTGAGCGGGCCAAGGGAACACCCTTTTTTGCGGTTTTTTAGGTCTTTTGGGAAGTTCGCAGCGCGGCGCCGTAAAAACCGTTTTTGCATAAGTTATGTGTTGCTTAAGGTCGTAATTTCTATGCAAAAAATCGTTTTCTTATCATGCCTTTACGTTTTTTCAAGTTTTGCTTGAGGTTTTCTTGACCCTTCTTTATGGGTTCATGTACAACAGGTACACCATTCGTTCATCAGCGTACCGGCGAACGACCCTCCGTCAGTCACATTCAATGCTCCCGAATGATGATTCAGGGGCCGCAGGAGTAAAACCTATGAGACCTTTCGTTACCTCCCGCTTTGTCACCTTGCTGGTGGCGCTTTTTGCTGCGTCTTCGCTGCAAGCCGAAATTCTTTTCTTCGACGACTTTGAAGATCGCGTGCGCGACCAGCCAACGTTGGGCAACAACTGGACCTGGTATGACGCGACCTTCGGCGGCGATACCTGTACGGGAGAAACGATAGGTGAGTTTGGACCCTTCTCGGACGGCGACGGTTCCGACTTTGAACATGAGAACCGTAATTACTGGACCGCCAGCGCCGATCAGGGGCAGGGCGACTCCTATTTTCGCGCTGGCCTGGAAGTGCCCGCCTGGGAGGGCGCGCTGAGCAATATGCTGCGTGTTTATGGCAACCAGTACGTAACCGCCACCTCCTGTCACCGCACTCTGATCTTTCAACAACTGGACATCGCAGAGGCGGGGCCCTACACCTTTTCTTTTGACGTGGCGCAGGATCAATTTGGAGCGCCCGTAAACGGCGAAATCATCGCGGCCTTTGTGAAGGTGTTGCGGCAGAGCGACGGGTCTTTTGCGGAACTGATTTTTGAAAGCCTCGAAGTCTCTCCGCCGGTGGCCAGCTCGCCGCTGGATGTCGCAACGGTGACCGTGAAGATTGAATTCAGCGTGCCCGAAGAGATGGTGGGTGAGCTGCTGCAGTTTGGTTTCTATAACGACGTGACCACCGGTGCCGGCCAGGCCTGGGATACCTCTGGCGCCTACTACGACAACGTGACCCTGGCGACCACGGACATCGGCCCTGGTCATTCGGGCAGCTTCTTTAATGCGGATCAATCTGGGCACGGCTTTTCCATTGAGTTTGGAGTCGATGCGCAGGGCGCGCCCTTGGGCGTTGTGTACTGGTATACCTACGATGACCAGGGTAATAACGTTTTTCTGATCGGAGCCGGCGTGCCTGAGGGTCGCTTTTTTGCGGTAGATTTTGGCTCCGCGCAGGGTATGGTTTACGGCGATTTCGACCCCACTACCGTGACCCGGGATGTGGCCGGCATGGCCGTGTTTGAATTCACCAGCCGAGATTCGGCCATCTTCAACTACATGCCCTCCGCCTTCGCCGAGGAAACGTTTGGTCACACCACACCGGTGGAAGATCTGGTACTCGAAAAACTGTTCGCTATTCCCGCGGACGACAACTTTCCAGCGCAGGAGCAATAGGCATGGCGGGGGATGAATACAGCGCTAAGGGCTGGTCGCGCAGCGGCGCTATGCGCGGCCTCACCTGGCTGCTGATCGCCTCACTGGCGGGCGGCGCGGTGGCTCAGGTCAACGATGTGGTGGTTGAGGAAGAGGAGGGCGGTGAAGATGCCTTTGTGCTGGATGACCTTGAGATAACAGCCACCAAACGCAAAAGCCGGCTCATGGAAACGCCCCTTTCGGTCACAGCCATCACGCAAGATCAACTGGATCGGGAAGGCGTTCGCAATGTGCTCGATATCGGCACCTTGTCTCCATCAACGCAGATTGGTTTTTCACCCTCCGATTCCGGCGTACAGGTCTCCATTCGCGGCATTACCTCCAATAACTTTACGGAACTCGGTGATCCCACCGTTGGCATCCACGTTGACGGCGTTTATACACCACGCCCCCAGGCGGGTTTGGCCTTGCTCCATGATGTGGAACGCATTGAGGTCTTGCGCGGTCCGCAAGGCACCCTATTTGGGCGTAACTCTACCGCCGGGGCGATCAATATCATTACCGCCCGCCCGGATTTTGATCGCCTCACCGGGTTCGTTGACGCGGAACTGGGGAATTATGATCTGCGCGCCTCGCACGGGGTGTTGAATATTCCCGCCAGCGAGTCCTTTGCCTTGCGTGCTTCCTACATCTGGGAGCAGCGGGACGGTTATCTCGACCAGCAGCAGGACTTCTACGATTTCACCTTTGATACGGACGGAGATGGCCGCTTCGATGGGCCCTTTGACGTCGGTGGGGACGGGATTCCCAATGTTGATCAGCGGCGTAATGAAAAAGTGGATGCATCCGATTTCTACACCAATGTGGATCGCTACGCCGTGCGTCTAAGTGCACGCTGGGCGCCCAGCTACCGCTTCGATTGGCTGGTAACCGCCGAACACTTCAAGGACAAGAGCGCCGGGGGGCTGAGTCTTAAAGATTGCGAAAAGGCCGCGGGCACCTTTTTTGAGTGCGATCACGACCTTTTCTATGCGGAAGTAAACGTACCGGGAAAGATGGATTTTGATATCACAACGCTGCGCTCTGAAATGACCTTTGATATCACGCAGGATGTGGTGGCCGAGTGGCGCGTTGCCTACAGCGAGCAGAACCGTTTTCAACAGTACGATGGTGACGCGGGTGCCTTTGCTGATCCGGACCACCCAGCTTACGGGTTTGACCGCGCCATTGGCGGCGATGACTTTGGCCCCTTGGTGACGAACCCCGACATCATCGCGGAACTGGGCTATGAGCCATTTACCCTGCTGCCTTGGGAAGATCTGCAGCTCACCACGCGTGACTCCAACTATGACTCGCTGGTCACGGAACTGCAGTTCAAATCCATCGGTCCTTCCCGCCTGCAGTGGGTAGCCGGTGGCTTCTATATGGAAGAGAAGAACTCGATTCGTTTTGATGTGGAAGCCCCCTTCTGCTGCGGCTATATCCGGCCGCTGGGCCAAAGCTTTTTGCAACCGGATCGCAGGGTTGAATCGCAGGCACTATTTGCGCAGATCGATTTCTCCGTCAACGAGCGTATGAATCTGACCGTTGGTTATCGTCATACCTGGGACAAGAAGAGCGACCGGGGTGGTTCCAACCACGAAACGATTGGGTACTGGGTGAATCCGGCCCTGTGGGACCCGGACAATACCTTCTGGCATGAAAGCTATGCGCTGATTGGTATCGAGCCCTTCTGGGGGCAGGATTTGTGCGATGGCTCGGCCTGTTTCTACCAGGCTGATGATCTGACCGACATCATGGGCTCGCTCGCGGAAAACTTTCCCGATCGCATTCCCGGCACGGACAATACCTTCGACGGTAGTTGGGATAAGGGGACCTGGAAAATTGGTCTGGACTACGATTTCAACGAGGACTGGTTCGCCTACACCTACGTGGCTTCGGGCTTTAAATCGGGTGGTTTCGGCGATCAGGTCGATGTGTGTGAGTGCGGCGTTACCACAGCCTTCCCCTATGATCCGGAGGAGGTGATCACCTGGGAGGCCGGCTTCAAGGCGCGCCTGATGGACGGCAAGCTTAACCTGATCGGTAGCGTATTCTGGAGCTTCTACGACGACATGCAGCGCACGACCTGGGCCATCGTCGGTGAATCGGAAAACAGCGGTCGCGATATTGGCACCTTGCTGACCAGCAATATTGCGGAAGCGGAAATTCGCGGCCTGGAATTGGAATGGGATTGGCTGCCCTATCGCAATGGCCGTGTCTTTGGCTGGGTCAGCTACCTGGATGCAGAGATTACCAGCCTGCCCGGCGCGGATGATGGCTGGTTCTGCTTTGAGCGCGATCTGCTGGGCTTGTCATCCTGTGCTCCGGAGGATCTTGATCAGGAACGTCCGGGGGGTGGTTTCCGGCGCCCCAAGGACTATGCGGGCAACACGCTGCCCTGGTCGCCTAAGTGGTCCACCACGGTCACCTATGAACACAACTGGTACCCGGGCGCGAATCTGCGTCTGAGCCCCTATATTTCAGCGCACTGGCAGAGTGAAATGTTCTTCAATGACGGCAATTTTGATGAAGACCCCTTCCATTCCGGGCAAGAAGCTTTCACGACCGTCAATCTGGCCCTGCGGCTGATTAATGAAAAGCGCAAATGGGCCATTGAAGCCT
>JAOZKI010000030.1:17998-26720 GCA_029935455.1 Lysobacterales bacterium
CACCGATGAACGGGTGCGTTCCTGGACCGATCCTGGCCCGGGCTACCTGCGTGCCAACTTCTACGCGCCACGCATCTATGGCATGAAATTCAGGAAAGACTTCTGATGATTGGCAATTCTCAGGGGCGGCCATGGCGGTTGAGCCTGTTGGGCTTATTGCTCTTGTGTTGCTCGGTCTCATGCCCTGCCGAAGAGGCCACGCCAGAGACGCTGCCACCGCGAACTCCGGAGATCTGGCCCCAACTGACATCACGCGTTCAGAACGACGAGGCTCTGGAGCAGCGCGTGCAGGCGCTATTGGCTGAGCTAACGCTGGAACAGAAAGTGGGGCAGATGATGCAGGCCGAAATTCAGAGCGTGACGCCCGCGGATGTAGCCCGTTACAACCTCGGGTCCGTTCTGTCCGCGGGCGGCTCCTATCCCGGTTTGAAAAAAGACGCGACGGTCGCTGATTGGGTGGCTTTGGCGGACGAATTTTACCAGGCGTCCATGAATCCTCGCGCGGGGCCGGCCATCCCGCTGCTATGGGGTATTGACGCGGTGCATGGCCACAACAACGTCATGGGAGCGACCATCTTTCCCCATAATATCGGGTTGGGTGCCATGCAGAACCCTGACCTGATTGAATTGATTGGCCGGGTTACAGCGCGGGAAGTGGCGGCTACCGGCATCAAATGGGTGTTTGCCCCTACCGTCGCGGTCGCCCGCGATGAGCGTTGGGGGCGGACCTATGAGAGTTACTCGGAAGACCCAACCATTGTCTTCAACTATGCCGGGCGCATGGTTGAGGGTCTCCAGGGCGCACCGGAAACGGATCGCTTTCTGGGACCGGATCGCGTCATCGCAACCGCCAAGCACTGGGTTGGTGATGGTGGCACCATCAACGGCAAGGATCAGGGCGACAACTGGTCTACGGAACAGGGACTGATGATCGTGCATGGCCAGGGCTACTTTTCGGCCATCGAGGCTGGCAGTCAGACCGTGATGGTGTCTTTCAACGCCTGGCAAGGTGAGAAGCTACACGGCCATGAGTATCTGATTCAGGAAGTGCTCAAGAACCGCATGGGATTTGACGGACTGGTGGTCAGCGATTGGGATGGCATTGCCGGTGATCCCGGGGCAGGGCGCCCCGGGGTCACGGGTTGTACCAAGGTGCGCTGCGATCAGGCGGTGAATGCCGGTATCGACATCTTCATGGCCCCTACGGATTGGAAGGCTTTGCATCGCAATGTGGTGCGCGGGGTTAAGAACGGCAGCATCCCCCTGGCGCGAATCGATGACGCGGTGACGCGCATACTGCGAGTTAAGCTGCGCGCGGGCCTGTTTGAAGATGGTGCGCCTTCTAAGCAGCCTCTGGCCGGCCGCCAGGATTTGCTAGGCCACCCACGTCATCGCGAGATAGCCCGTCAGGCGGTGCGCGAGTCGCTGGTGCTGCTTAAAAACCAAACCAATCTGTTACCGCTGGCGCCTGATGCCCGGGTGCTGGTGACCGGGCCAGGGGCCGACAACATTGCCATGCAGGCCGGGGGCTGGAGTGTCAGCTGGCAAGGCGAAGGCAACAGCAACAGTGATTTCCCCGGTGGCAGTTCAATTCTCGATGGGGTGCGCGCGACGCTGGCCAGTAGCGGAGGAACGCTCGTCAGCAGTGTCGAAGAGCAACCGGATGTCGCCATCGTGGTGTTTGGCGAAACCCCTTATGCCGAGTTTATGGGTGACCGTAAAGACCTGGATTTTACCATGGACGATGATGCGGGCCTGCAGGCGCTCAGAGAGCTCAAGGCCCTGAACATACCGACGGTAGCGGTTTTTATCACCGGGCGCCCCCTCTGGGTGGAGCCGGAACTCGCGGCCGCAGATGCCTTCGTTGTGGCCTGGTTGCCAGGCAGTGAAGGCAATGGGGTGGCCGACGTCTTATTCCGGGCTGCGAACGGGACGGTGCAGTACGACTTTACCGGCCGTTTGACCTTTTCCTGGCCGCGCAACCCGGATCAGTTTTTGTTAAATCGTCATGACACCGATTACGACCCCCTGTTCCCGTATGGCTACGGGCTCAGTTATCAGGGTGATTCTGGCAGCGTCCCTGTCGCCACCCCCACTACAGCCGAAGGAGAGTCAATACAATGAACCACACAAGAGAGAGAGGAGCCTTGCGTAAAGCCTTCGCAGGTCTTGCGTTCGTGGTCTGCCTGGTCAGTACCCCATTGTCCGCTCAGGTCGATTTTTCAACGGATTTCGAAGGTCCCACAGGAATTTCAAAAGACAACTGGCAGGTCTTTGTCAATTACTTTGACCCGACCTGTACCGCCTTTACTGCAAATGCTTATGGATTCCCTGCGCCGGATGCAGGGCCACAGACCACGGCACTTGCGCCTGGCAGCAGCTCCCAGGTGATGAACACCTACAGTAATTACGATGACGGTACTCACAGCACGCAGTGTCTGGAGGTCAATATTTATCAACAGCTAGACGCGATTGCCGCGTCTGATGTGGGTAACTATGACTATTCACTTGACGTGGAACTACCACCGGACCCGTTGAATGTTGGCGCCAATGTGAACCTGTTTATTCGCGTATTCGCACCGGGGTTTTCGTCGGTTCTTAGCGAGGTCGTGGTGCCTGCAACACCCGGTACGCAAACGGTACCCTTTGAGATCACTGATGCAATGATCGGCGGTGTCTTGCAGTTCGGAATGAATAACTATGCGTTCAATTTCGCTCCGACCGGCATGTACTACGATAATGTCAGTTTTGCACCTCAGGCCGTCACACCGCCACCCGTGCCGCCAACGCCACCAACGCCGCCACCCACGCCAGATGATGGTTCGCGCGCCGTTGCCGTGCCCACCCTGGGGGGGCAGGGGCTGTTAGCGAGCATTTTGCTGCTTGCTCTGATCGGCGCTGTTGCGCTGGTACGACGCGATTAATTATCCCAGAGCTCGGCAGCGCCCCCTGGGGGGCGCTGCCAAGCTCGTTTAAACCGGCCGACGAATCCCTATGCGTGTTTTGCTGACCTTTATGCTATCGCTTGCCACCCTGACCGCCCATGGGCAGTTGCTTTGGAGCGAAGAGTTCAACTACCAGGGCGCACCGGATGCATCCCTCTGGTCCTATGATCTGGGTGCCAATGGTTGGGGCAATCAGGAGTTGCAACTCTATACCGACAACCTGGATAACGTTGTGGTAGAAGAGGGCGCGCTGCGCATCAAGGTACGTGCGCCTGCCGCCAGCAGCGGTTCACGCTTTACCTCCGGGCGTATTCGCACCCAGGACAAGGTAACCTTTCTCTATGCGACCGTAGAGGCACGCATTAAGGTGCCGGATCTGGCAAACGGGCTATGGCCCGCGTTCTGGACCCTCGGCAACAACTTCAGTGCTGTCGGTTGGCCGGCATGCGGTGAAATCGACATCATGGAGATGGGCAACTCGGCTGCGATCGCCCAGCAAGTGGTTAATCGCAGAGTGGGCTCCACCGCGCACTGGGAAAACAATGGAGGCCATGTTTACTACGGTCTGAGCCGCGACGCAGAACAGGACCTTAGCGGTCGCTGGGTGGTACTACGTATGGAGTGGACGCCCGAGTCCATCACCACCTATATCGACGGCGAACGCATCTGGATTATGGATACGCAACCACCATCTTGCCGGGATTGCGAAGAATTCCACGAGCCCCACTTTTTTATTCTCAATGTTGCAGTCGGTGGTACCTATCCCGGGCGCTTTAGCAATGCGGCAATCAGTGCACCCATGCCGGCCCAGCTGGAGGTGGACTGGATTCGGGTCTATGACAACGGCCACACGGTCATGGGCGGATCCGGAGTAGAGCGGACGCCAGCTCCTATCAGCACCGCGCATGCCGGTTCCTGGTTTAACGCGGAACAAAGCGGGCACGGTTTTTCCATGGAAATAGGGCGCTCGGGCGAAGATCCGGCAGCGGTGGTTTACTGGTACACCTTTGACCGCGATGGCAATCCGATTTTTCTGGTCGGGTCTGGCACGCCGGACGGAAACATTCTGGACCTCGATTTTTCCGCCGCCACCGGTATGTCCTTCGGAACTTTTGATCCGGCCACCGTGGATCGGGAGCACGCGGGTACGGCCCGTATCGTGTTCGCGGATAAGGACAATGCTCTATTTGACTACCGGCCTTCGGAATTTTCCCGGCAGACCTGGGGGCATGTGGACGTATTGGAATTACCGATCGAGAAGCTCTTCGATATCCAGGATTAACGCCTCCGCAACTGGTTCAGAGAATGCTCTGCCCCATGGCACTAAGGATCAGGTGCAAGGTCCGTTCCGCACTGAGGTTTTTGTTGTCCAGGAACGGGTTTAGCTCGACCACATCCATGGAAGTCATGGCGCCATCATCAGCGATATATTCGAGCAGGAGATGGGCCTCCCGGTAGTTTACGCCCCCCGGGACTCGGGTACCGGTACCCGGTATTACGTCTGGATCGCAGCCATCCACATCAAAGCTAACGTGATAACCCGAGGTCCCGGCATTGACGATTTCCAGGGCCCGCTGTGCCACCTGTGCCATGCCCTGCTCATCAATATCACGCATGGTAAAGGCGTGAATACCCGAGTCACGTATCACCTTGCGCTCGCCCGCATCAATATCCCGAATACCGATCAAAGCCACGTTTTCCGGGCGAATCTTGGGCGCAAAACCTTTGATCATGCGCAGTTCTTCATCACCGTGCCCGAGCAGATGTGACAGCGGCATGCCATGGATATTTCCGCTGGGTGAGATGCCAGGCAGGTTCATGTCACCATGCGCATCAAACCAGATCAAACCTACCGATTCTTCCTGCGCGCGCGCATGCGCCGCCACGCCGGACAGGCTACCCATGGCGATGGAATGATCACCACCGATAATCAATGGGAAGCGCTCCTGTTCCAGGGCCTGCTCCACCCGGTCTGCCAGTTCCGTACACACGGCCAGGATTTCCGGTTTGAATCGTGCCTCCTTGTTCTGAGGCTCACGCGTTTCCATGGCCGGCACCGGGATGTCCTGCTCCACGGCCACCTGATGTCCCAGGCGCTCCAGTGCAGCCCCAAGACCAGCAATACGCAAGGCTGAAGGCCCCATATCGGTGCCGCGGCGGCTGGCACCCAGATCCATGGGCACGCCGATAATCTGTACATGTTGAACGGATTTCATACTCACAGAGGAACTCCTTGAACCAGGTGCATGCCATAGTCTAGCAAGCTCAGGCCGGCCGCTTCAGGGCGCGTAGCGCCACTCGAGAAAGTAGCGCCGCTCGGCGCCGGGGAAATAACGGTAGTTACCGAAGGCAAAGTCCGCACGCTCAGCATAGACCACGTTGGTCAGGTTACGCACACGCAACGCCAGCGTACCGGCGCGGGCAGGCAAGCGGTAAAACAGATGCAGGCTGAGCAGATCATGACCGTCATAGCGGTGCACATTGGCCGGATCCAGATAATAGGACCCCGTATAGGTCCACTCTAATTCACCCGTAAGTGGACCTGAGGATTCGTAGTTGAGACGCGCGGCGGCCAGCCAGGGGGGGGCCGTATCAACCTCATTGCCCGGGATGATGCCGGAAGCGAGGCGTTCAAAGTCATACTCATGGATGGCGTAGCTGGCATTGGCAGTTAAACGCCACTGGGGCAGGAACTGCCAGTCCAGGGCTGCCTCGACACCCCGGTGACTGGTCTTGCCACCACTCACATTAAAACCATTGGCGTCGCGGGAGATCACCTCGTCCTTGCGCATGCCAAACAGGGTCAGGTCCCAGCGAAGCCGGTCGCTGACAAAGCGCAGCCCGATCTCTACAGAATCCAGCGTCTCGCTAGCCAGGTCTGCGACTTGTTGCCCCCGTTGCAGGCGATACAGTTCGGTGGCTTGTGGCGGTCGGAACCCGCGCGCGATACGGCCCGTCAGCTCTAGCCGATTACTCAGCGGCCAGTTCAGCCCCAATTCCGGCGCCAGCGTGTCGAAACGATCATTTCGATCAGCAGGGCGGGTATAGAGACAGCCACCGAAACCGCAGGGGGTGCCATCATCGCGGGTATTACCGTCCCGCATACGGTTGTCATAACGATAGGCAATGCGTTCGGCCCGCAGGCCCGCCGTGAGGCGTAGGCCCGATGTAAAGGTCCGCTGGTATTGGCTCCAGGCAGCGGCCATAAACATACGCACCTGATAATCGTAGTGAAACCCCTGCGGCCGTGTCTCAACCAGAAAAGGCGACCCCTGAGTGGGCTGGTCCTGAAACTCCACCAGTTCGCCATCGGCCCATTCGAAATCAGCACCCAGGCGCCAGTGTTGCTTCGGCGCCCAGGAGAGGAGGGCGCCAGCGGAGGTCTGACCGTTGCTCTCCAGCGGTTTGCCGGGCAGGAAATGCTGTAAAAAATCCATATCGCTGTTGCGCAGATAGGGAATCAGTTCCAGGGTCTGCCCCCGCGCGTTCTGCCAGGTCCAACGGGAACTGGCACGCAGCGCCCGAACCTTTCTAAAGGCCTCCGGGTTAAGGTTTTCCCGGCGCAGTTCCGGGTCTTTGTAGGCCTCGAAGCCAAAGATAAACCCAGCCGTCTCCTGATCCAGGCGCGCCCAGGAGAACTGGCTGCGCACCTCGGCACCGGCAAATTCACTATCCCAACTACCGTTGGCAAACCCCTGCCGGTAGCTCTCGTCAACACGAAAACTGCCGGCGTCCGTGTAATTGGCCAGCAAGGCGAAATCCGCTCCGTAAAGCGCGCCCCGGTAACGTTGATAATCATCGCTACCCAGCATCATGCCGCCCTGAAGGCCCTGGCCGTCGCTGGCGTCCTGACTGCTGACGTCGATGACGCCATGCAGGGCGTTGGCCCCGTAGATCACGCTGCCCGGCCCGCGAATCACTTCCACACTTCGTGCCTGCAGCAGATTGACCTCAAACAGCTCATTGACGTTGCAGAAGCCCGCCGGACGGATGGGCACACGATCTTCCATCACCATAAAGGCGCCACAAGCCCCCGGGCCCGTAAGCACTGGTGAGCGGATGGCCAGCAGGGATTCCTGACCGGATCCACGTGAAATCCAGGCGCCGGGTACGCGGCTAAACAGTTCGTTGGGGTGGGTCGCGCCCTCCATCTCAATGTCTTTCCGAGTCAGTAGGGAAATGCCGGGAATACTGCCAAGTGCTTGCTGGGCGCTGGTGGCGCGGATCTCCAGTGGCTCGAGACGAGCGGGAGCTTCATTTATCGTGAGGCTGCCCTGTAGAAGCAGGGCGGGAATAAGATGCGTCAACATGCCGCGTAGCCTACCCACAGACTGCGCCAAAGCCAATACAGATTTCCAAGAAAAAAGGTGCGCTTAAGCGTTTGACAAGCGGGCCAGTTTGTCAGGCTTTGGTCACACTTTATGACGTCTTAAGGGCCTGCTCATTAACCGGCTGAAAACGGCCTGGCGATACGCTCAATAAACTACAATCTTTATGAGATAAGCGCTGCAACCCCATGTATTAGCGTATTAATAATAATAAAAGCACGGCTTTTTCGGCGATAGGTAATCCCTATGGATGGCTTATCCTGGGCTGCATCATGCAGAGGTATTGGGGCGGGTGAAGCGAATAGACAACTCCAGGCCGCTGGGCGCGCCGAGTGGGCCGACCCAGATTACCAGCTACGCGTCAGCCGCAAGTATCCGTTTAGAGGGCCCGTTTCCGCCATCCAATCACTTCGTTGAATCTTATATTTAACATAATATACATTGTAAAACGCATGCTTGAGTTATCGCGTAGAAGGCCAACCGGTGTTTTATATCGTGAAGCGTTCGCGACAGTTCCGAGCTTTTCGCGGTTCTCATCTGTACATCAATCAGGAATTCTGCCGGGTCCATTCCCGCCAGTTTCGCCAGTTGTATTGCGTGTTCTTCGCTAGGTTCTGCGAGTTCTAAACGCCATTTGCTAAGGGCAGTGGCACTTAGCTTCAGCAGGTGAGCTAGTTTTCTATCTGATGACAAGTTCTGTTTTTCTTTCGCTAAATCCATCATTTCAGAAGTGAGCATAAGTGGGGGCCTCCGTCGTTTTCATTATTTAAACCCAAGGTTGATATACACCGCAAGTTTACATATACTGTAAACCAGTGGTTTACATTGACGCAGGTATGTACGAGCTTCTTACAGCAGCGCTAATACTTTTACCAATCCTTTCCGTGGGATATGCGGCGGCAAGGGTGGTGCGGGTGCACCGTGAATTCAGGGCATGTCCTCTGGAAACCAAAGGTTTCCGAGGTTTGCCCCCACGGCAAACCGTCCCCACCAAGGGCCGCCACGTATGAAGGTTTACGCAAAAGTAGTACGCGGCTTGTCTGC
Organism: Lysobacterales bacterium; assembly: GCA_029935455.1. Lineage (GTDB taxonomy): Bacteria > Pseudomonadota > Gammaproteobacteria > Xanthomonadales > SZUA-36 > Marinihelvus. The sequence goes on from JAOZKI010000030.1 coordinate 26,316, forward strand.
TGGAGGCATCCCACAGCCTGCCGACCCTCGGCCGACCGGTTTATCCGGTCGGCTTTTTTTATACCTACAGGATCAGCTAGATGCCCCATTCAATGGAAGCTGTCCGCCAAGGCTGGATTCACATATTGAACCAGTACAAGTGGGACTGGTTCGTCACGGTCACTTTTGCGAACGAATGGATACACCCAGAAGCAGCCGACAAAAAATGGCGCTTGTGGTGTTCCAAATTAAACCGAAAGCTATACGGCCCCCGCTGGTACAAAAAAAGAAAAGAGATTCACTGGGTGCGGGCTCTCGAATACCACAAAAGTGGCGTACCCCATTTCCACGCCCTCATGGCTCACCCAGCCGATCTAAACCAGCTCATGTCACGCATGGAGCAGGTGAGCGATCTAGCCAAGTTTG
>JAOZKI010000031.1 GCA_029935455.1 Lysobacterales bacterium
TCACCTACGCGCTGCGCGGTATTTACTTCGCGCTACTGGAAGAGGGGGGCGTGCCCATGGCCATGACCGGCATTGCCACGGGCCTGGTTTCCGTGGTGGGCTTCACGCCGGATATTTTCATGCCGCTGCTCGGGGGCATGTTGCTGGACGCGCATCCCGGCGCCCTGGGTTACCGCTACTTCTTTCTCGCCACCGCCGGCATCTGTGTTCTGGGTCTGCTTGCGGCGTTTGCGATCCTGCGCCGACTTAAGCGCTCCAAAGGCGTTTCCGGCACACACGGGCCATCGCCGGAAACAGAGGCTTGAATGAATTTGTCAGGCCACGGCCTCAGTTGGTGCTAACATCAAGGGTAGCGACCCGGGGGTTTGACATGATCAGGAACAGTAAGCACTTCATCTTGCCGCTTGCCATCGCGCTGGCCTTGCCGGTGCAGGCTCAGGATCTGGACGAGGCTACACGTATCGAGCTGTTGGAACAGCAGCTTGAGCAGCAGCGCGCCATGATCGAGCAACAGCAGCAGGCGCTGGAGACCATGCAGTCGGAGCTTTCCCGCTTGAAGGAGGCGCGCGCGGAGCCGGTGGTCACGGAACCGCCCGGCGAGGTTTACGGCAATGAGGCTGACGTGTGGGTTACCGGCGTGGCAGTGGAAGGTGATGAGGTGCCAGACTGGCGCCCAGGCCTGGAGATCTCCGGCTTCGTCAACCTCGACATGATCTATGATTTTGATCGCGTGGCGCCGGTCTGGAAGTCCACGCTGGTGCCCTCCACGATCCCCACGACACCCGGTGAGTTTGGTGGTGACGGGGAGTTCATCTTTTCCATCAAACAATCTCAGATGTCCTTCAAGAGCTATATGGAAACGCCCCTGGGCGATTTGACGGGCTGGATTGAGTTTGATCTGTTTGGCACCCAGGCCGATGCGGGCAATACGGCCTTCAACCTGCGCCATGCCTACTTCGAGCTGGGTAACTGGGGTGCGGGTCAGACCTGGACCACCTTTATGGATATTTCCACCTGGCCCAATGTCTGGGACTGGTGGGGTCCCTCGGGCATGGTGCTTAACCGTAACCCCATGCTGCGCTACACCTTGCCGCTAGACGATCGTGGCTCCCACTTTGCCGTGGCGCTGGAGCAGCAGAACGGCAGCTTCAACGCGGGTATTTTTGCCGAACTGGATCAGGAGCTGGTGATGTCCCTGGCGGCCAAGACTGAGGTGCCTGATCTGATTGCCCGTTGGCGTATGGAGCGGGACTGGGGCCATCTCCAGGTGGCCGGTGTTGCGCGCCATCTGGCTTTTGAAACACTGGGCAGTGTGGACAATCGCCCGCGCGGTACGGATTTCGGCTGGGGCTTCAATGTCACCGGTATTTTTAATGTCTTTGGCCGGGATCAAATCAAGTATGGCCTCACCTTCGGTGAAGGCATCGCTAGCTTTATGAACGACGGCGGTGGCTCCAATATCGTGCCGGAACTTAAAGGTGGCGTGACGCGCGAAGTGGCGCTCGAGTCGATCGGCTACATGCTTTACTACGACCACTGGTGGGACGATCAGTGGAGCTCATCCATTGGCATTTCACAGAATGACAACAAGCTAACGAACCTGCAGCTGACCGATCAGGCGGACAAGATTACCTACGCCAGCACCAATCTGTTCTATCGTCCGACATCGCAGCTGCTGGTGGGTATCGAGGCGCTGTACGGCAAGCTGGAGCAGGCCGATGGTGCTTCCGGCACGGACTTCCGCCTGCAATTCACCACGCGCTACAGCTTTGACCACCGGTTCTCAGCTAACTGATCAGACCCGAAGACAGCCGGTCTGCGTTCGCAGGCCGGTTTAGCGCTTTCTGTTCACCCCCGCTTTCCCGTACACTGCGCCCTGAGGGCCCGGGCCTGCTGCCCGAGGCGTGGCAAGGAGAGGAAAAGATCATGCAAAAGAATCTGTTTTGTCTACTTTTGATGCTGGTGGTTTTTGCCAGCCCAGCCGTGGCTGACGATATCAGCTGGACCTATGCGGAGGCTTATCTGCAGTATGTTGATCCGAAGGCAGCCAGCAGTGACAACGGTTATCACGTAGAAGCGTCGCTTGGGTTGCCCCTGGGTTTTCATGCGATCGGTCGCTGGGAAAAAGCGGAGCTGAGCGCGGGCGAGGGCGATTTGACCGGCAGTAACATCGGTCTGGGCTGGCATCTGGGCCTTGGCGACACGCTGATGGGTTTTGTTGAGGTCAGCTACACGGACCGCGAGGCCGGGATCTTCGACGAAGACGGCTACACCATGAATGTAGGCCTGCGCGTCTCGCCACTGGATCGCTGGGAATTTGGTGGCCGAGTCGGCTACCGCGATCTGGAAGAAAATCTGGCCGGCGGCTATGGCGAGGCCTACGTTTTATGGAAAGTGTTTGGCCCTCTCGGCATCACGGCGCGCGCGGAGCTGGCTGAAGATGCCAATCGCTATGGCGTTGGCGCGCGGGTCAGCTTCTAAATCGGGCGCTTTTCGCGGCCTTCAAAACGCCTTCTCGGAGCCTTCCGAGGGGGTAGACACCATGCCGCTGGCGATGGCGCACAGCACGCCGTCGCTGTAGAGCTCCGCTTCGGCAAACACCACGTTGCTGCCGCGTTTCAGGGCTGCCGCATAGGCAACAGCGGTGCGCCCCATGCCCGGCCGCATAAATTTGATGCTCATTTCCACCGTGCCAGCCCGTTTGCCGTTAAATTGCAGCACGCCGGACACGCCCAGGGCGCAATCGCAGAGGCCTGAGATTACCGCGCCGTTGATGGCGGAGGTGCCCATGCCGCCGCGATGTTGATCCTGCACTTCCGGTAGCGTTACCCGCACCACGCCAGCATGCTCCAGATCCAGTGCACAGCCCATGAAAGCCATGGCCGGCAGGCGATTGAACTGACTGCAGAAGCGCTGCCGATCGGCCAGGGACAGGGGCATGGCCAGGGCCCGGGCGGCCAGCGCATGAAAGCCCGTCTGCTCCGCGTCCGAGGCAAAGGCCTGAGTGGTGTTATCAGCGAAATTCATGGTGTTTTCCTTTACCGTCACGCGGCGCTACATGTTGCCCAGGCTATGGGCCCCGTCAATGGGCAGGGCCACACCGTTAATAAAGCGACCCGCATCGCTGAGCAGCAGCAGCAGGGCCGCGTCCAGTTCCGGTAATTCCCCGGCACGCTGCGCCGGCGTGGTGGCGAGATAGGCTTTGCCACGGTCACTGGTCAGAAAATCCCGGTTCATCTCGGTAATGAAATAGCCGGGACACAGGGCGTTGACGCGTATGCCCTTACGGGACCACTCCAGGGCCAGATTTTTTGTGAGCTGTACCACGGCGGCTTTCGAAGTCGCGTAACTGCTCTGGCTGATGGCCGGACGCAGGCCGAGAATGGAGGCCGTGTTGACGATGCTGCCTGGCTGCTCCGCCGCGATCAGCCGGCGCGCCGTTTCCATGGCCACGCGCCAGACACCGTCCACATTGGTGCTCATGACCTGCTGCCAGCCTTGCTCATCAATCTCCAGTGCCAGCCGCGCGTCGGCCACGCCGGCATTGTTGGAGACCAGATTCACGGTGCCAAAGGCGTCTTCAGCGCGGTCAAAGGCCTCGCGTACGCTGTCCGCGCTGGTCACGTCCATGGCCAGAGCCGTGACTTCGGCGCCTTCTTTGCCGAGCCGGTCAGCCAGGGCTTCCAGGCGGTCCTTTCGGCGTGCTGCCAGGCTGACGCGGGCGCCATGCTGCGCCAGTACACCGGCGAAGTGAGCGCCAAGGCCGCTGGAGGCGCCGGTGACCAGGACGTGGTGACCGGACAGGTCAAAGGGATTGGGGGGCAGGGTGCTCATGGATGTTATTCCTGAAAGTAGCGATGCGGTTGAGGGCCCAGAGTATGCACGAGATCCGCGTTTATGGGCAGATTTGCTCGGTCGCTGCTGGCTGCGCTAGGCGCCGCCGCGGGCCCGCGGCACACGAATATCCTCCACCAGGGCCTGAATTTCGACTGGCGGAGGCGGTGTCAAGCGAGAGACGGCGAGCGCGACGGTGAAGTTCAGCGCGGCGCCTACGGCCCCGAAAGCTTCCGGAGAAATGCCCAGCAGCCAGTACTGGGGTTCATTCGGTCGCATTTCCGTGCCCGGAATAAACAGCCAGCCCTTAAACCAGAAGATATACAGCAGGGTGGCAAGGAGGCCGCTGAGCATGCCGGCCACGGCGCCGCTCCGGTTTACGCGTTTGCTGAAGATCCCGAGCATGAGGGCCGGAAACAGGGAAGCCGCGGCCAGGCCGAACGCGAGCGCAACGGTCTGTGCCGCAAAACCGGGCGGGTTCATGCCCAGATAGCCCGCCAGCGCGATGGCGCCGGCCATGGCCAGGCGGCCAGCCAAGAGTTCCCGCTGTTCGGAAATGGAGGGTCGCAACATGCCTTTCAGCAGGTCATGACTGATGGCGGAGGAGATGGCCAGCAGTAGACCAGCCGCGGTGGACAGCGCCGCTGCTAGGCCACCGGCTGCGACCAGAGCAATCACCCAGTTGGGTAGACCGGCGATCTCCGGATTGGCCAGCACCATGATGTCGCGGTCGACCTTGACCATTTCATTGCCGGCCCAGCCGTAGGCCTGAGCCTGTGCCGCGAAAGCCGGGTTCTCATCGTTGTAGTACTGAATGCGCCCGTCACCATTTTTGTCCTCAAAAGCCAGCAGCCCGGTGGTTTCCCAGTTCCGGAACCATTGCGGGCGTTCCGCATAGCTGAGGTTGCCATCTGTGCTGCCCACGGGGCCGGGCTGAAGGGTTTCCACCAGGTTGAGGCGGGCCATGGCACCAACGCCCGGCGCCGTAGTGTAGAGCAGGGCGATGAACACCAGGGCCCAGCCGGCGGACACACGGGCATCGGAAACCTTGGGTACCGTAAAGAAGCGCACGATGACGTGCGGCAGGCCCGCGGTGCCGATCATGAGCGAGGCGGTGAGCAGGAACAGGTTCAGCGTCGAGCCTTTCTGCGCCGTAAAAGCTTCAAAGCCCAGATCTTTGACCACTTGATCCAGCTTATGCAGCAGCGCGACACCACTGCCGTCGGCCATGGTGGCGCCCAGGCCCAGCTGCGGCAGGGGCTGGTCCGTCAGATTGAGAGAAATGAAAATGGCCGGCACCGTATAGGCAAAGATCAGGACGCAGTACTGGGCGATCTGCGTGTAGGTGATGCCTTTCATACCGCCCAGCACGGCGTAGATAAAAACAATAGCCATGCCCACCAGTACGCCGATCTCGTAGTCCACTTCCAGGAAACGCCCAAAGGCCACGCCGACGCCTTTCATCTGACCAATCACATAGGTGATGGACGCAACAATCAGGCAGATCACGGCCACCAGGCGTGCGGTCTTTGAGTAGAAACGATCGCCGATGAATTCCGGCACGGTGAAGCGGCCAAACTTGCGCAGATAGGGGGCCAGCAATAGCGCCAGTAGCACATAGCCACCGGTCCAGCCCATGAGGTAAACCGATCCGTCATAGCCCAGGAAGGCAATCAGGCCGGCCATGGAAATAAAGGAGGCCGCGGACATCCAGTCAGCCGCCGTTGCCATGCCGTTGGCCACCGGGTGCACACCGGCGCCGGCCACGTAAAACTCGCCCGTGCTCGAAGCCCGGGTCCACAGGGCAATGCCGATGTACAGAGCAAAGCTGGCGCCCACGACGAGATAGGTCAGGGTCTGTAATTCCATGCCCTAGCGCTCCTCACCGTCATGCACGCCGTAGCGGCGGTCGATGGCCCGCATGCGCCAGGCGTAGAAAAAAATCAGCGCTACAAAACCATAGATGGAGCCCTGGGTAGCAAACCAGAAACCCAGGGGATAGGCCCCGAGCTGGAACCGATTGAGCGGATCGGCGAACAGGATGCCGCCGCCGAAGGAGATGAGAAACCAGACCAGCAAGCAGCCGGCCAGAAGGCGTAGGTTGGCGCGCCAGTAGCGTTTGGCGTTTTCTTCTTGTGCGCTCATGTGCTCCCTCTAGGGCAGGGGGCGGTGCGGACTCCCGTTGCGCCCCGGCTTTTGCTTCCTGACCTCATCCTAGCGCCTGCAGCGGTGTGGTCAATTCCAGCATTGGCGCGTTGCGCCGTATTTAGCGCTGGCCCGCAGCCGTCTCTGCGGCCTGGTTGACGCTTTTCAGCGCCTGCTCCAGTTCCAGGCGCAGGGGCTCGAGCTCATCGATGGGCAGGCCTTTGGGTACCCGAATGGGCGCGCCCACTACGATGCTAATGCGGGCGAAGGGCAGGGGCATGAGAAAGCGATCCCAGCTGCGCCATTTGATGCTGCGGCTGGCCGCATAGGCCATGGGTATCATAGGCGCACCGGTCAGTCGTGCCAGTAACACGGCGCCAATTTTTACCACCTCGGCCGGCCCCTGGGGGCCATCGACGGTGATGACGGGTGAGACCTGATCACGATTGATGGTGAGGTACATATCCCGCAGCGCCTGACCACCGGTGCGGGTTGGGGAGCCGCGGACGACGGTGGCGCCCCAGTCACGGGCCATTTTTGCGGGCAACTCCCCGCTGACCGACGGGCTGATCAGGAAGCCCACCTTCATGCCGCGCTCCAGCTGATCCAGCATGTAACGCACGCCGTAAATGTGCATCTGATGCCAGTAGCAAGGGATGATGGGCCGCCCGCTGGCATGAGCCGCGTCCATGTGCTCGGCACCAATCACCCGCTCCACGCGGCAGGTTAGCCAGATCAGGCGCATCAGAAACTTGGCCAGCGCTGCCAGTAGCCAGTACCAGATCTTGCGGCCGCGAGACATGCGCCGGCGCGAACTGACGGCCGCGCCCGTGGTCGGTGTTCGCTGGGCTTTTTGGCTGGGGGCGTAGGGCTGTTGCTCGTCGCTCATGGTATGCCCGATCCGGGTCTCGTTGCACTGGTTTCAAGCCGCGACTGTACACGAAAGGCCGGGCCCGCGCCGTAGTCGGGGCTGCGGCTATGGTCCTAGGCCGTGTATACTTGAAGCTGAGCCAGGCGGCACCACGCCGGATAATTACAAAGCACGCTTCATGACCTTTCAGAACCCTGCCTTGAGGCCAGCGCGCCAGCCATGAATGCACCCGGTCCAAACGAGGCGCTGGCTCTGGACTGCGATGCGGAAACCTTCGAGCTCATCCATCGCCTGGAAGCGAGCTATGGGCCCGTGGTGCGCATTGAGGCCAGTAATCATGAGCGGCCAGTCTGGTTGCTCAGTGATCCGGAAGACATTCGCCGGATTCTGGTGAATCAGCATCGTAATTACGTCAAGGGCGTAGGCTTTGAGCGCGTGGAGATGTTGCTCGGTAACGGCATCATCGTCAGTGACGGCGCCTTCTGGCGGCGGCAGCGCACCATGATCCAGCCGGCTTTCAGCCGCGGCAACATGCCCCGCTATTTCGACATGATCAAGGCAGTCACGCTGCGGCTGCGAGAGCAGTGGCGCGCGCTGGCCGCAAGCGGCCAGCCTCTGGACATCACGACCTGCATGAGCGAGTACGCGTTGGAAATCATCCTGCGCGCCATTTTCAGTGACGACATGGAGCGCTTTTTTGGGGCCGAGGAGGATCATCCCTTCGCGTTCCTCACGGAAGACCCGACCCGGAACCTGATGGTGGCCATGAAGTTCCGGCAGTTGCTCAAGCGGGTCCGCGCGCTTATCGCGCACCGGCGGGAAACCGGCGAACGACCTTTCGATCTCCTGTCCATGATGATGGATGCACGGGCCAGTCGCACCAACGAGGCCATGAGCGACCGTGAACTGGTCGATGAAGTAGCGACCATGATCATCGCCGGTCATGAAACCTCTGCAGGGACGCTGAACTGGGCCTGGTATCTGTTGTCCTCGCATGCGGAGGCGCACCGGCTTCTGCGCGCGGAGTCGGAGCGCGTGTGTCCCGATGGGGACCTGCGCTATGAGCAGCTCGGTGAGCTGACCTATACCCAGCAGGTTCTGGATGAAACCCTGCGTCTGTATCCGCCCGTGTGGCTGTTCACGCGCCGCGCGCTGACCGATGATGAGATTGGCGGATTTTCCGTGGCGGCCGGCGACAATCTGTTTTTCTCCCCCTATCTGGTACAGCATCTGCCGCGCTTCTGGGACGCGCCCGAAGCGTTCAAGCCGGAACGTTTTAGCCCTGATGCGCAAGCGCCGATGCAGGCCTTTTTTCCCTTTTCCCAGGGGCCACGACGCTGTATCGGGGAGTTCTTTTCCTATGTGGAAATGAAGACCCATCTGGCATTAATGAGCCGGGAATTTCGACTGCGACATATCGATGATCAACCGGTCAGGCTTGAGCCGGCGATCAATTTACGTACGCTGCACTCTATCAACATGACCATTGAGGCCCTGGACCCATGATTGCACCCGAACAGACGCTGGCGGATCTTCTCGAGGCAGCAGCACAGGCTGACCGCGGTTCGCTGACCTTTATCGAGGGCGAACGGGACGAACTGACACTAAACTACGGCCAGCTCCTGCGCCGGGCATTCGGTATCCTTTGGCATTTTCAGCAGCGTGGCCTGCAGCCGGGTGACGCGGTCATTCTGTTCACGAACAGCAATGAGCAATTCGTTGATGCTTTCTGGGCCTGTCAACTGGGCGGTCTGGTGCCGGTGCCGGTCACGGTGGGTATCAGTGACGACCATCGTCGCAAGCTGCTGAAGATTTTCTCTGCCCTGGAACGGCCTTGCCTCTACACGGAGCAGGCATTGCTGTCGCGCATGGCGTCATTTTTGACGGAGGCGGGACAGCAGGCGCTGGCCCAGCGCTTGAGCGAGGCGGCCCTGGTGGTTGACGAGCTTAGCGATATCTCCCAGGCGGGCACGCGCTATGTTGGCACACCAGACGACCGGGCGTTCATCCAGTTCTCATCCGGTTCGACCAGCGATCCCAAGGGCGTGGTACTGACCCATCGTAATGTGCTGACGAATATTCGGGCGATCGCTGAGGGCTACGGGCAACGGCAGGATGACGTCGCTCTGAGCTGGATGCCCTTGACTCACGACATGGGGCTCATTGGCTTCCACCTGGCCATGGTGGCCTATCAACAGCAGCACCATATTATGGATACGCGTCTGTTCGTGCGCCGCCCCCTGCTGTGGCTGGAAAAGGCGGCGGAGAAGCGCGCGACGCTGCTGTGTTCGCCCAACTTCGGTTACAAGCATGTGCTGAAGTTATTTGAATCACGGGGCCTGGAGGGCGTTGATCTTTCCGCCGTGCGGCTGATCTTCAACGGGGCAGAACCGATTTCTGCCAGTCTTTGTCGCCAGTTCCACCGTGCCATGGCTCCGCTGGGCCTGGCAGCAAACAGCATGTTTCCGGTCTACGGGCTGGCTGAAGCATCGCTGGGGGTGACCTTCCCGGAGCCGGGCGCGGCGCTCTCCAGCGTTGAGATTCAGCGCCACTCCCTGCGCGTTGGTGCCAGCTGGGTCGCGGCAGAGCCGGGCGCTGCAGATGCGGTCGAATTCGTGTGTCTGGGTCGTCCCATTCGCGATTGTGAGCTGCGCATTGTGGATCATGAGGATCAGGCCCTGTCCAGTGGCCTGGTCGGACATGTGCAGATCCGCGGCGGCAATGTCACGGCCGGCTACCATGGCGACCAGCCGCCCGTGGCCAGTGTGTTCACTGCCGACGGCTGGTTGCGCACCGGCGATCTGGGTTTTGATCATGCTGGGGAACTGGTGATTACCGGCCGGGACAAGGACATCATTTTTGTCAACGGGCAGAACTATTATCCGCATGACATCGAAAATGTGGCCGTGATGCTGGAGGAGTTGGAGCTGGGCAAGGTGGCCGCCGCCGGCGTGAGCCGCGCCCAGGAGGGTACCGATGAGCTGCTGCTGTTTGTGCTCTATCGGGACGCACCGGAAGCCTTCCCGGATCTGGCGCGTCGCCTGCGTGGGCTGGTGAACGAGCAGACCGGTCTGGAGGTGGCCCAGGTGCTGCCGGTAGCCAGAATTCCCAAGACCACCAGCGGCAAGCTGCAGCGCCACAAACTGGCGGAAGACTATCTGAACGGCGCCTTCGCGGACTTTCTGGCCGAGCAGGCGGCGCTGGTCGGGGCCAGCGAGCATGGCAGCGCTGATGCCGCAAGCCTGGAAGAGACCTTACGCACGATCTGCAACAGTGTGGTGGTAGACCGGGCCGTGGGCCTGGACGATAACCTGTTTGAAATCGGCATCAGCTCTTTGGCGCTGGCGCAGATTCACGCGCGTCTTGAGGAGCTTTATCCCGGTGCCGTCGATATTGCCGATGTGTTCGATTATCCGAGCATCCGCGAGTTGGCCGCCTTCATGCAGTCCGGGCCGGGTGCGGAGGACTGAAGCTGGGGCCCGCTAATGAGGCTGGTCTATACTGGCCGCTGTTTCCATGAAGACCGAATATGACCCCTATTGCCAATTCTTTGCGGCGCCTGCCGGTTCTGCTGTGTGGGCTGCTGAGCGTACCTGCCATGGCTTCTGATCTTACTGCGGAACGGCTGGAGGCCAGTCCCGGCCTGAGTGGACCCGCGGCCCGTGGCGTACAGATAGCGCCCGATGGTAGTCGTGTCACTTTCCTGCAGGGCAGGGCTGATGATCAGCTGCAGCTGGACCTTTGGGAATACCACCTGGCGGATGGGGAGCGGCGTTTGCTGGTAGATTCCACGGCGCTTCTAGCCGGCCCCGAGGAACTGGATGAGGTGGAGCTGGCGCGTCGGGAACGACAGCGCAATTTTAATCGCGGCATCGTGGAATACCGCTTCTCCCCTGACGGTAAGGCGCTGCTGTTTCCCCTCGGTGGCGATCTGCATTATCTGCCGCTGGGCGGTGACCCCCGGCAATTGACCGCGACCCCGAGTACGGAGACCGATGCCCGCATCTCGCCGGCGGGGGGCTTTGTTTCCTTCGTGCGCGAACAGAATCTCTATCTGCTGGATCTCGCCAGTGGCGAAGAGCGCGCGGTCACCACGGATGGCGGCGGTGTGATTTCCAATGGCATGGCCGAGTTTGTGGCCCAGGAAGAAATGTATCGCAACACCGGTTACTGGTGGTCTGATGATGACCGCTATGTGGCTTATGCCCGTGTCGATGACAGCGAGGTGACGCTGGTTGATCGCTATGAAATCGGCGCTGATGGGGTCACCAGCATTGAACAGCGCTATCCCTTTGCCGGCGAACGCAACGCGACCGTACAGCTGTTTGTCTATGACCTGAGCACGGGCGAGCGGCATGAGATTCCCTGGCAGAGCGGGGGCTTCGAATATCTGGTACGGGTGCAGTTCGCGCCCGATGGCACCCTGGCGCTGCAACGCCAGGATCGTGCCCAGCAGCGACTGGAGTTGGTGCTGGCGGACGCCCAGGGCACCGCGCTGACGCCGGTACTCGAAGAGCGCGCCCCGACCTGGCTGAATCTGCACAGTGACCTGACCTTTTTTGCGGACGCGCAGCGCTTTCTGTGGACCTCCGAACGCGATGGATTCCGCCATCTCTATCTCTATCAGCGCGATGGCACGCTACTCAGGCAGTTGACCCGCGGTGACTGGCCGCTGGCACCGACCGGACGTTCCGGCGGCGCCGTGCGCGCCCTGGACGAAGCCCGTAATGAGGTCTGGTTTCTGGCCAGTCCCGACACGCCGCTGGAGATGCATCTGATGCGCTTGTCTCTGGAGGGCGGTGAGCCGGTGCAGCTGACCCCGAAGGGCGGCTGGCATGGTGCCCAGGTGTCTCCGGACGGGGCGTTCTTCGTTGATAGTGGTGAGTCCCCCGAGCGCCCGCCCTATACGGCGGTCATGGATCGGACGGGGCAGCGCCTGGCTTGGATTCTGGAGAACCCGTTGGATGCCACCCATCCCTATCATGATTACCTGGCGGACCATCTGCCCTCGGAGTTTGGCCAGTTACCCGGAGCCGACGGGACCGCGCTGTTCTACGAACTGATTCGCCCGGCTGATTTTGATCCGCAGCAGATCTATCCGGCCATTGTTTATGTTTATGGTGGTCCGCACGGGGCCATGGTAGAGCGCGACTGGAGCGTGGATTTCCGGCAGTTGCTGGCACGCGAGGGTTACGTGGTGCTGACCGTGGATAATCGGGGCACCGGCGGTCGGGGAACGGCCTTTGATGATCCGATCTATCGACGCATGGGCTTCCCGGAGGTGGATGATCAGGTGGCCGGCGCCCGCTGGCTGGGCGCCCAGCCCTGGGTAGATGCACAACGCATCGGAGTCTACGGCTGGTCCTACGGCGGCTATATGACGCTGCTGTGTATGTTCAAGGCACCGGATGTGTTCGCAGCGGGCTCCGCTGGGGCGCCGGTGACAGAGTGGGGCCTTTACGATACGCACTACACGGAGCGCTATATGGGCGACCCAGCTATCGGTGATGCCTATGCCGCCTCCAGCCCCAACAGCTGGGTTGAGGGTCTGCAGGGCCCGCTGCTGCTGATACACGGTATGGCCGATGACAACGTGTTCTTTGACCACAGCGTGAAGCTCATGGCGGCGCTGCAGCAGGCTGGCAAACCGTTTGAGCTGATGACCTATCCCGGCAAGCGCCATCGCATTACCGGCGAGGCGGAGCGGGTACATCTTAATCGCCTGCAACTGGACTTTTTCCGTCGTCATTTGACGGCGCCGGCCAGCCCCTAGCCTGGAGCCTGCAGTGGATCTGCCCCACATTGTCACCATACTGATCGTTCTGACGGCGGTTTTTGCCTATATCAACGCACGCTTTCTCAAGCTGCCGTTCACGATTGGCTTGATGCTGATCTCCATCGTGCTGTCCATGCTGGTTATGGCTCTGGGGGCCTATGATCCCGCCTTGCTGCGTTATGAGCAGCAGTTGGTGCAGTCCATTGATTTCCATGAGCTGCTTATGGATGGCATGCTCAGTCTGCTGTTATTTGCCGGCGCGCTACATGTGGATTTTGGCAAGCTGCGTGCCTATGCGGCCCCCATTTTGGCGTTTGCCACGCTCGGCGTGATCACCTCTACGGTGCTGGTGGCCGGTGGTTTCTGGCTCATTTTGCAGTGGGTCGGCGTACCCTTGGATTTTATCTACTGCTTGCTGTTTGGCGCTCTGATTTCGCCGACTGATCCCATCGCCGCGCTGGGTATTCTCAAGAAACTGGGGGTGCCCAAGAAACTGGAAATCAAGATTGTCGGTGAAAGCCTGTTCAACGACGGCATTGCCGTGGTGGTCTTTCTGAGCCTGTATCAGATCGCCCAGCTGGGCATGGAGCAAGTGTCGCTCGAGTCCGTCAGCCTGCTGCTGCTGGAGGAAGTGGGCGGCGGTATCCTGCTGGGCCTGGTGCTGGGGTCGGTGGGCTACTACATGCTCGGGTCAATTGATGACTATGAGGCAGAGATCCTGATTACGCTGGCTCTGGTGGTGGGCGGCTATGGGCTCGCGAACCTGCTGCACTTCTCGGGCCCGCTGGCCATGGTCGTGGTGGGTTTGATGGTCGGTAACGAGCATTTCCGTCGTGGCACCATGACAGAAGAGACCAGCCTCTATATCGATCGGTTCTGGGAAATTATCGATGTGCTGCTCAACGCGCTACTGTTCGTGCTCATCGGTCTGGAAATCGTGGTGCTGCCCTTCAACCAGACCTTCCTGCTGCTCGGTCTGCTGGCTATTCCGCTGGTGCTCTTGTGCCGGGTGCTAAGCCTGGCCGTGCCGGTCGCCGTTTTCCGCAAGCCGCTGGAATTCGAGCCCCACACCACCACCATCATGACCTGGGGCGGCCTCCGGGGAGGTATTTCTATTGCTCTGGCGCTGTCCTTGGCCGCTGACATGCCGCGCGATTTGCTCATTGGCGTCACCTACAGCGTAGTGGCCTTCTCAATCATTGTGCAGGGACTGACGATTGAACCGTTGCTGCGACGACTCCGGCGTGGGCAGTGAACCATAGGTAGAAACGCTAGTTGATTCGGACCAGAACCATGGTGACGTTGTCAGGCGCGCCACGTTTCAGCGTCAAATCCAGCAAGGCCTGAACCGCATCTTCCACGCCGTGGCTACTGAGGATTTCGGCCACTTCCTGGTCGCTACAGCAGCGTGTCAGGCCATCACTGCAGAGCAAGAAGCGATCACCAGCCAGGGCCGAGCAGTGGCGGCTATCGAGCTCCAGGGTCTCGTCGATGCCAACGGCCCGGGTGATAACACTCGCCATGGGGTGTTGCTCGGCCTCCTCAGCGCTGAGCAGGCCTTCATCAATCAGGCTCTGGACGTAGCTGTGGTCGCGTGTCAACTGTTCGAAATGGGCGTCACGCAAGCGATAAGCACGGCTATCCCCGGCCCATAGTATGACCGCTTCCGACGCGTGCAGCAGCAGGCTGACGATGGTGCTCCCGGGCTGTCGATCGGCGCCCAGCTCTGCCGATCCGTTGCGCAGGCCGCTGTTGGCATAATGGATCAGCTCTTTAACAGACGCACAGGAGGTCTGCAGGTCCTTGCCGGGCTCCAGGGTACTTAAAGCTGAGATCAGCGCCTGACTGGCCAGATCCCCGCGCGCGTGGCCGCCCATGCCGTCTGCTACGGCCCACAGGCCTTGCTGCGGGCGGCTCAGACAGGCGTCTTCATTGACCACGCGAACTTTACCCACGTGACTTACCGCCGCGGCTTCAACCCCCATGCTTTCTTTCCTAGCAGTGACAGCGCTTGCGCGCTTTCCGATCATGATAGCGGGTTCTCTCAGGCACCACAGCCCGATGGTCAACTCTGATCCCCACCATGCCCTATTATGCGTCTTTAGATCCGCGCAAGAGAGGAAAACGCTCGCATGCGATGGTTCGGGTTTCTAATGGCTGGCATATTGCTGCCCGCCACGGGGTTGGCACAGGTTCAGCTGGACGATACGCAACGCTTTGCGCGCCTGTGGGCGAACACTGGTGGGCGCCCGTCAGCGGCAGAGGTGGGCCGTGACTATCTGCAACCGGGCACGCCGGCGCTACAGGAGTTTGCCGCTGATCGCATAGGCAGTGCGGAGGCACTGCAACTTGCGCTCACCCGTTATCGCCCGGACTATGAGCAGGCGCTGGCTCTTTGCCTGCCAGCGGCGCAGGCACTGGCCACCCGGGTGCCTCGTCTGCAGCGCCGCGTGGCCGACTTGCTGGGACGCAACGGTGCGCCGGCCGTGAACATGCTCTTTGGGGCGGGGCGTTCCGGTGGCACGGTGACCGCGGCCGGGGTCAGTGTTGCTCTCGAAGTGCTGTGCTGGTTCGCGTTCGACGTGCAGGACGCAGAGGCCCTGATTGAAGAATTTGTGGTGCATGAGACCGTGCACTGGCACCAGTTGCATCTGCAGCAGCCAACGGCGCAGGACAGCCTGCTGCGCCAGGCCCTGATCGAGGGCGTTGCGGATTTCGTCACCAGCGAATTGCTTGAACGCGTCGGGCGGGCAGAGTCGGCGCGCCATCAGTATGGGCTGCAGCATGAGAAACGTCTGTGGCAGGCATTTCAGACCGACATGTATGGAACATCCCTGCGGCACTGGATGTACGGCCCCGGCGCGGCCGGTGAGCCCGCGGATCTGGGCTACTGGATTGGCAAGCGCATCGCGCAAGCTTACTGGCAATCCATGGGGCGCGATCAGGCGGCCTTGGAGGCCCTCTTACGCCTCGAGTCGCCACGCCAGCTATTGGAGCAAAGTGGCTACGATCCCTGATCGATCAGCGCCAGTTTCTGCTCCCGTCGGAGCGCCTTAATGGCTGCCTCCCGGCGCAGTGCGCTGCTGCGATCATGGCCAGATTCACGGTAAACAATCGCTTCCGGCCTGCGGCCCTGAAAATAACGGGCGCCCCGCTTGCCGGTGAGATGTTCCGCGAAGCGACGCTCCACATCCGTACTGACGCCTGTGTAGAGGCTACCATCAGAGCAGCGAATGATGTAGACGCTCCAGTGGCTAGCGGCGGTCACCCCGTTGCCTGCAGCACCGCCTGAAAAAACGCTTCGTTAGCGCTTGCGGTTCGCTCCCAGGTGAAGTTGCGGGCATGGGCAAGCCCCTTGCGTGAGACCTCCAGGCGCGCCGCCTCGTCCAGTGCCATGCGGTCCAGCCCCTGGCTGAAGGTGGCCACGTCTTCCACGTCCGCAACGGGCCATAGGCCGGCTGAGACCTCGGGCAGGCAGGATGCATCCGAGACCACGCCGGGCAGACCGACGGCCATGGCTTCCAGCAGTGGCAAGGCGAAGCCCTCATAACGTGATGGTTGCAGCAGACAACGTGCCCCGCTCAGCAGGGCCGGCAGTTCACGTGCCGGCGCGTGTTCAATCCAGTGCATGCGTGCGGCCAGGGGGCCAGCGAGGTCCAGCAACTCCTGCTGATAGGCGCCGGCTGCGCCACCGCCGATAAAGACCAGATCCAGGCCTTCTTCTGCGGCCTGGCTCTGCCGCCAGCTGCGCACGGAAAGCTCCAGATTTTTATGCGGAAACCAGCTGCCAAGTTGCACCAGATAGGGCCGCTGCAGGCCGTAGCGTTGGCTGATAGTCGCGACTTCCTCCTCCGGGCGCGGATAAAAAAGATCATGATCCACACCGTGTGGGATCACATGGACGACCTTGTCTTCCAGACGCGGAAAGTGATGCGCCAGACGCGCCTTGCCATAGTCGGTAAGGCAGATGATCCCGTTGGCACGCTGGATATTCCGTTCCAGCCGGGCCTTGCCCTCGTAACCAGCGGGTTGGTCCAAAGCGCGCACATCATGCACGGTAAAACTCAAGGGGATTTTTTCACGCTGGGGCAGATGGTTGCCAAATCCATGCAAGAGATCAGGCCTGGGTGCACGCAAGCCCAGGGGGCTGGCCAGCCAGCGCCGGGGAAGCTCGGGCGCAAGATCATCAATCAGGGCGCGTTTAAGCCAGCGGTGATCGCGGATATAAAGCTCGGCTGACAGCGCGCCGGCCGGCCTGGCGGCGACCACCTGTCGGATATAGCGCGCAATCCCGCGACCCCGGCGTTTAACCGCCTGGGTGACATCCAGACCAATGGTAGGGCCTTCATGCATGGGCGCGGTGGGTAAACCAGAAATTGTTCAGGTAGCCCAGAGGGCCGTTAGGGTCCTGATGTATTTTGGGGTCGAAATCCCTCACGGGTATCAGTGTCTGCGCGGCAATGCAAAACCCCTCATAACCCTGATGCTGCAGATAGTGGAAAACCTCGCGCATATCCTGTTGCGGTTGATGACGCTGTTCACACTCAAACAGCAAGGCAGGCCGCTGCTCCGCCAGCGTCCGTGCCGCACCACGGAAGACGGCCAGTTCGTGACCTTCCACATCGCATTTGATCAGGCGTAGCGGTTTGCGCGCATGTGCCTCTTGCCACGCATCTACCGTGGTAACGGGTATTTTCAGCGTGTCCACGGCGGCGTTCGGGTCGTCCGGTTGGTTAAAGCTGGCGCCCGGCGATGGGCCGCCAGCGGGAACGTGCAGGGTCAGCTCACCGGCTTGCTCCGAGACCCCCTGATTGATGACGCACACGTTCTGCCAGCGGGCGCCACGAGTCAGGCCTTGTAGTCTCTGGGCCAGTTGCGGTTGCGGTTCGAAGGCATCGACGCTGCCTTCGCGGCCCACCGCATCGCGCATCCACCAGGTCATGGCACCCTTGTGGGCGCCGATATCCAGCGCCGCATCACCCGGCTGCAGTCGCCCACGCAGCAAGCGAATTTCATAGCGCTCCAGCTTCAGGCGATAGCGCCATGCCCGGTACCACCAGCGTATTTGTTCCACGCCTTTGCCTCTGCCTGACTCATAGGAAATCAACCTGCCTATCGTAGTCTAAGCATGGGCGCTGATGTAAGCTGCCGATGTCAAAACATGTGAGCATGTTACGCATGAAGGTCAGTGGTTTTAGCTTTATTCGAGACGGCGTGAAACTCGGCTACCCCTTTGTGGAAAGCATTCGTTCAGCCCTGCCGGTCTGTGATGAGTTCATCGTCGCTGTGGGCCGGAGCGATGACGCCACGCTGGCAACCTTGCGAGGCCTGCAGGAACCGAAATTGCGCATTCTGGAAACGCGCTGGAATGAGCAATGCCGCAGTCATGGCTTTGTCTACGGGCAACAGAAGATGATTGCCCAGTACAACTGCACTGGCGACTGGGCTTTTTACCTGGAAGGCGACGAGGTGTTGCATGAGCGTGATCTCGATAGCCTGCACCGGGCCATGGCCCACTATCTGGACGATGGGGAGGTCGAGGCGCTGGCTTTCGATTACCTGCATTTTTATGGCGATACACGGCATCTGCACACAGCCTCCCAGGCTTACCGGAAGGCCACGCGAATTCTGCGCAACAGCCTGCGCGCCATCGCTCCCGACGGCCTTTACTGGGCGGTGATGAAAGAAAAGAAATGGCATGGGGGACGTAACAAGCGTCGCACGCGCTACCCCCGTGCGGCGGCCCTTAATCTGCCCATTTATCACTATGGTAATGCCCGGCATGAGCGCTATGTGCAGCGCAAGGCGGAAACGGGCAATCAGTACTGGTCCGAAAAGCAGGCCTTCTCCAGTAGCTATGGGGATCTCGATGCGCAACAGTTGGGGGCCTTTAGCGGTGACCATCCGGCGCTTATGACGGACTGGATTCGTGAGCATGCCAATCCGGAGTTGCGACTGAACCCGGAGCATCGGCTCACCACGCGGGAGCGCAAGCATCGACTCAATGCCCGTTTGGAGCGCTGGTTTGGCTGGGACCGTTCCAAGCGTCATTTTTCGCTGATCCGTTCCTGGGACGGCTAGGCCCGTGCAGCGGGTGGTGCTATTCAATAAGCCCTTTCGCGTGTTGTCGCAGTTTCGTCGCGAGGGTGACAAGGCCACGCTGGCTGACTTCTTTCAGGACCCTGCTTTGCGCGTGGCCGGCCGCCTGGATTATGACTCGGAAGGCTTGCTGCTACTGGCCACGGACGGTCGCTGGATTCAACGCATTACCCATCCGCGCTACAAGCTGCCTAAGACTTACTGGGCGCAGGTTGAAGGTGAGCCCGGCGCCGACGCCTTGCAGCAGCTTCGTGACGGCGTCATGCTGCGCGATGGTCCGGCGCGCCCAGCCAGCGTAGCGGCGATGGACCCGCCATGCGAGTTGTGGGAGCGCGAACCGCCCATTCGCTATCGGGCCAGTATTCCCACCTGCTGGCTTGAGCTCACCATCAGTGAGGGTCGTAACCGCCAGGTGCGGCGCATGACTGCCGCGGTGGGTCACCCTACGCTGCGTCTGGTGCGGCAGCGGGTGGGCAAATATCAGCTGGCGGATCTGGCGCCAGGTCAATGGCGGGAGGCCCAGTCACCGGCGCCGGACCAATAGCCAATGGACGCGCCTCCGGATGGTGCCAGGCCGCCAGTTCAGTCCACTGGCGACGTCTGCTCCAACTGCACCAGTTCACGCAGCACTGCAGTGGCGAAGGTGCCGCTGGGCAAGGCGAAGCGCAGTTCCAGGTCGTCCTCGGACCAGGCACACTCAAACTGCTCGGGAATCAGTCGCAGGGCCCGTCGTTCGGCCCGCATGCGCAGGGCGCAGAGCCCCTCAGCCAGCGCTTGCTCCGCGGACAGCACCTGCTGTTCCAGCGCCAAACAGGCGCCTTCAGGCCCACGATCTGCTTCCCCAACCAGGGGGCCCGAGGGGTGAATGTCAAAGCTTTGCAGGCGTTCCTCCAGTGCGGCCGCCGGCTCCTCCAGCGGGAACCAGCTCCGACTGCCATGGAGTATCACGGCCTCCCCGGGGATCAGTTGCTGCCAATTGGCCCGTTGTACCCGTTCGGCCAGCACCGCGTTAAACAGCCAGGCGCGGGCCGCGGAGAGATAGATGCCGCGCTCGAAGCGCGGAGTGGCGCGGTGATCCGTGGCCAACAGGGTTCGGGCTTTGGCGAGGTTATTGCCACCATGGCCGAAACGCTGCGCGCCAAAATAATTGGGTACGCCGGAAGTGATCTGTGCGAGACGCTGCGCCAGAGCTTCCCGGTCCCCGCGCACGGAGCGCAGGCGCAGCGTAAAGTGGTTGGCGCGCAGACCGCCGCGCCGAATCGCGTGGCGCGCGCGCTTCCACTCCATTAGTTCCAGCCCCGCTGGCAGCTGGGGCCCCAAGCGCTCCGGGTCCAGGCATTCCAGCGGTAGCGAAAACCACTGGGTAGTGATGGCATGCCGGTCTTTGAGGCCTGCATAGCCCAGTTGACGCATCCGGGCGCTGCTCAAGGCCACCAGTGCGCGCCCGGCATCGCGGGTGTTCATACGGGTCTTGCGCAACCGCAGCCACCAGTGTGCGCCCGTGGGGTGCTCCGGCACCTCCAGTTGCTCGTCCACCAGGAAATCCTCCGGCTGCACACGAAACCGGGCGCTGGCAGTCGGCTGGCCCAGGGCGTACGGCAGGTGGGCGATCGGGTCTGTGGCGGCATGGCTCATGGCTGCAAAGTGTACGTGTCCGGCTTCCCAGCGGATAGCCAGTGGTCCGGCGGCGCGGGCCGCAAAGCCAGCGCGGCGCGCCGAAACGATCGTTTTAGCCGCCAACATCACGCCTGTTTGATCCGTACGCGCCACAATGGGAAAAAATCAAAATAGCGGAGTGCGTCATGCCTTTCTTTTATCGCTGGTCGGTGCTGACCGCCCTGTTGGTTGCAAGCGGTTCTCCGGCCGCCAGTGAAAGCCCCTGGGTCTGGACCGTGGACGCGGCTACTGTCCATCAGGGCGACGTGGATTTTGAGCAGGAAGACGGGGCGTTTTCCTTTGATCGCTGGTACCTGTCGGCGGGGATCGATTACCTGTGGGACCCGCGAACGTCCCTGGGTTTTGCCGTGGGTGGTGGTCGCAGTAACTATGATTTCGATCTTCCCGCCGGCACGGAGCCCTGGGATGAAATTGAAGATCTGCGCTTTTCCCTGGCCGCCCGCTTTCCTATCAATGATCGCGCCACGGCGCTGATCCGGCCCAGCTACCGAATCAATCGCGAGCAGGGCGCCAGTACCGGCGCGAGCGGCACTTACGGGCTGCTGGCCGGCGTGAGCTGGCGACTCAATGATCGTCTGACCATCGGGCCGGGGCTTGCGGTGATCGAGCAGCTGGAGGAAAGTGCCAACGTTTTTCCCATCGTGCTGATTGACTGGCGCATCAATGAGCGTTGGAGTCTGAGTACCGGTCGTGGTGTGGCCGCGTCCGAAGGACCGGGCCTGACGCTGGCGCGAACCCTGAATGATGATTGGTCACTAAAGCTCAGCGCACGCTATGAGGATATCGATTTCCGCCTCAATGACAGCGGTGCGGCGCCTGGCGGAGTGGGGCGGGATCGGGCCGTTCCACTGTTTCTTGCCGCTGACTGGAATCCCAACCCCGGACTTTCCCTGTCGCTTTTTGCCGGGGCTGAATTTGCCGGTGCCTTGATTCTTGATGATGCGAATGGCAACCGGGTGTCGCGCGCGGACTACGAAACGGCCTACCTGCTGGGGGCAACGTTGCGTGTGCGCATGCGCCGCTGACGCTTACTCAGCGTTGGTTTAGCTGAGCTTGAGATAGAGGCTGGGTTCCGCCTGTTCACTTTCGCTGATCGGATTCAGGCTGCGAGCGGAGATGCCGGCCGCGTGAACGGAATCGGGGTCGCCGGTGCGCAGCGGGTGCCAGCTCGGCAGGTCTTTGCCTTCCGTAAGACGCCGGTAAGCACAGCTCCGAGGCAGCCAGGCCATTGCGTCTGGTTCGTTGGGGGTAAGTACCAGGCAGTCTTTGACCCGTTGGCTGCGGTGCTGATAATCCTGGCAGCGGGTGCTTTCCAGGTCGAGCAGTCGGCAGGCCAGGTCCGTGTAGAACAGCTCGCCCGTGTCCTCATCTTCCAGCTTTTGCAGACAGCACAGGGCACAGCCATCGCAGAGTGATTCCCACTGCTCGCGGCTCATGGCCGCGAGCGCCGTGGTTTCCCAGAAAGGTTTGCCCACGCTGCGTGTCCTTAGGGTCTTGCCTGCAGGTCCTGCACCAATGTGCGGGTCATACGTTCGGTGGTAATGAAAGACCAGTTACGGCTTTCAAACTCGGCCAGCGGTACCGCAGAAACAATGTCCTCCTCGCTCATGCCGTCCGCCAGCAGGGCTCGAACCTTGGCTTGTGCAGCCCGCAGTACGTCCAGGTCTTCCTGCATGCCTGCTTTGTTGGTGAGACCACCGTGCCCCGGCATGATCTGCGTGTTCTCATCAGCCAGGTCGAGAATGGCCTGCTGGGCAGCAATATAGCCATCAACCGTGCCGCCATTGTTGAGATCGATAAAGGGAAACAGGCCGTGGAACAGAATATCGCCTGTATGGATGATGTTGGCGCCGGGGAAATAAATGACCGCATCACCGTCCGTATGGGCCTGTGGCATATGCATGACGCGCGCCTCCATATCATTCAGGTGGAAGGTCACGCCCTCGGCGAAGGTCACCACGGGCAGGCCAGCCGGGCCTCCGGCTGGGCCGGGATCGGCCTGCAGGCGCTGACGAATGTTGTCGTGGGCGAAGATCACCGTGCCTTGCTCGGCGAAGTGGGCGTTACCACCCGCGTGATCCCCATGCACATGCGTGTTGATCATGAAGTTCACGGGCCGGCCAGCGGTTTCCGTCACGTGGGCCAGCAGCGTTGGGGCCAGCGGCGCCAGTCCATCATCGATCATGGCCACGTACTGGTCGCCTACCAGCAGCGCCATATTGCCGCCGCCGAAGCCGCCGACGCCCTCAACCATAAAAATTCCCGGCGTTACCTCAGTAGATTTAAAGCTGATCTCGCTGTCCTGGGCTGCCAGGGGCAGGCTCGCGCTCAGGCCTAGTAGGCCGGCAAGAACTAGATTCTTCTTATTCACCAGTCGGCTCCTGTCTTGTGTGTGGCGCATGCTACGGCGCTGGCTGTGAAAATGACAGCAATCTCGCCGGTCTATACTAAGGCCTGGACAGGCGGTCGGCACTGACTATGGATAAAGCTACTGAAGAAGAAGCCACGCTGGAGGCGCTTTTGCAACGCTTTAAGGACTATCGCCTGCCGCGGGCGGAGCGCATGCTGGATCGCGTGGAGGCGGGTCAGCCCCTGAGCGATGAGGATATCCAGTGGCTGGAGCGCGTGATGGCGGACGGACATGTGGCCTTGCCGCTGGTTCGCGAACACCATGAGTACGACCGCTTGTTGGCGGGCGCCATGGCGCTGTTTGCCAAAATTATCGAGCTTGGGGTGGCTAACGAGCCGCCGCTCCGGCGCGGTTAGATGCTGGTCTCGGCAGCCATCCAGCCGGACAACTCACGCCGGACCAGCGTTTCCAACAGGTCCATGCCGGCTTCGGAATCGTTTAGGCAGGGTAGGTGAGCGAACTGCTCGCCGCCCGCTTCCTGAAAGACTTCCGCCACCTCACCGGCGACCTCCTCCAGCGTTTCCAGGCAGTCTGAATAGAAGCCCGGATTAAACACAGCGATGCGTTTGACGCCATGCTGGGCCAGCTGTTCGACGGTTTTATCCAGGTAGGGTTGCAGCCAGGCGCGGGGTCCGAAGCGCGACTGGAAGCAGCTTAGAAAGCGGTCGTCACTCCAGCCCATGCGCTCCGCCAGCAGGCGTGACGTTTTGAGGCAATGACAGTGATAGGGGTCGCCCTTGTCGAAGTACTCCTGGGGAATGCCGTGGTAACTGGCGATGATACGTTCCGGTTCAAAGTCCAGGGCTGCCAGAGATTTTTCCAGGGACCGGGCCAAGGCCTCGATGTAGGCGGGATCATCGTGGAAGGCCGGCGCTGTGCGCAGCGCCGGCATCCAGCGCATCTGCTGCAGCGCTTCGAAAGTGCGATCGCAGACGCTGGCTGTGGTGGTGGCGCTGTACTGCGGGTAAAGCGGCACCACCAGCACCTTTTCACAACCGGAATCCTTAAGCGCCTGTAGTCGCTCCGGGATGCCAGGGTTGCCATAGCGCATGGCCCAATCAATGCTGAGATTTGCATGCTCCGCCAGCCGCTGAGCCAGTTTTTCCCCCTGGGACCGCGTATAGGTGCGCAGCGGCGACTCATCCAGCTCTTCATTCCAAATGGAGGCGTAAAGTTTTCCGGATTTGGCGGGGCGGATATTCAGAATGATGCCGTGCAGCACAAACCACCAGATCAGCCGGGGTACCTCAATAACGCGCCGGTCAGATAGAAACTCGCGCAGATAGCGGCGCATGCTCTTCCGGTCATGACCATCGGGTGTTCCCAAGTTGACGAGCAGCACGCCGGTTTTGCCGATGCGCACTTCCGGGTGCGCGCCAGGTAAAGGCCCGGGCACGCGAGCAGGCAGGTCCGGCACTTGCAGGACAGATTTCTGCTTGGGTTCGTTCATGGCCAACCGTGGCGCTTCCGATGACATGGGGGTTCCTATTGTGCGTGATGCGGGTTTGCCTTGCAGCAGGCTAGACCAAATGGCGGCCGCCATCCATGGCGATGATGCGCCCTGTGACGTAGCGGCTATCCAGCAGATAGTCGACCTGGTGTTGGAGCTCATCCCAGCCACCCTCCCGCTGCAGCAGGCTCTTGGTCAACGCCTTCGCCCGGTAGGCTGAGTCATCGTGCTCGTTGAAGGCGATCAGGGCCGGCGCGATGCTATTGACCTTGATAGCGGGTGCCAGGCGCGCTGCGAAAGACAGGGTCAGGTTGTCCTGCGCTGCTTTGCTGGCGGCGTAGGCAATGTGTTTGCGGCTGCCGCGTGAACTGACATAGTCACCGAGGTGAATAATGTCGGCCGCAGCCGGGGCCTGGGCCTCCAGCAGCGGCGTCAGCGCCAGATTGAGCAGATAGGGCGCTTCTGCATGGACCCGCATCATGCGCTGGAACACGGTGGCAGGGGCAACCTCGCCGCCTTCAGCCACCCAGTCGGATGCGTTGTGGATGATGGCCCGTAACCGCGAGGTTTCGGCGCCGATGAGCGCCGGCAGTTCCTGCAGTTCCTGGTCGTTGGAAAAGTCACAGCGCAGCAAAGTCGCACCGGCCTCGCGCAGGCTTGCCAGCGCTGGCCGGTCGCTGCGGAAGGTGCCGATCACGGGCTGGCCCCGGCCCAGAAAAGTCTGGGCTAGGTGAAGTCCGGCGCGCTTGCCCACCCCGGTAATCAGGATGGGCGCAGCACCAGTCACGGGTTCAGAAACTCCGCGCGCGTGTGGATGTTCTCGCGGAAGCAGCCGCCCAGGGCCGTGGTACTGGTCTGGGAGTTGCTGTCCTTGATGCCTCGGGATTTGACGCAGTAGTGCGTGGCCTCGATGCTCACCGCTACATCATCGGTGCCCAGCAGTGCTTGCAGCGCTACCAGTATTTGGCGCGTGAGCCGTTCCTGCACCTGTGGCCGCTGACCAAAGAACTGCACAATGCGGTTGATTTTGGACAGGCCGATAATGCGTTCCCCCGGAATGTAGGCCACCTTGGCCGTGCCATCGATGGTGACAAAGTGGTGCTCGCAGGTACTGGTGAGGTCGATGTCGCGGATTTTCACCATCTCGTCCGCGCCCATCTTGTTATCGATCAGCGACAGCTTCGGAAAGTTGGTGTAGTCGAGACCGGAAAAAATCTCGTGCACGTACATTTTCGCAATGCGGTGTGGCGTTTCCGTCAGGCTGTCGTCCCGCAGGTCCAGGCCCAGCGTTTCCACCACATCTCGCATGAGGTCGCGGATGCGGTCGTATTTTTCTTCCGGCGACAAACCGTTGTCCCGCATGGGCGTTTCTAGCCCCTGGCGAATCAATGTGTCCCGCACCAGCAGTGCCTCCGGTGAAAGGCCTTCATCGTTGAGGTTGGCCGGTTGGTTGAGCAGGGCGAGATGGGAAATCATGAGGCTTTCTCCAGTACGCGCAGACGCGTCGCTGCGTCCGCGTGGTATTCCAGGGCGAGGGAGACGGAGTCGGCAAAGCGCAGCGCATGCGGCTTGTCGATGGTGACGCGGGCATAGGTCACATCCGCATGGTCGCTACACACGGCGAGCACGTCGGCAACCAGCCGCTCCAGCAGAAGGAATTGACCTTCCTCAACCAGCTTGATCACTTTTTTCGTGATGGTCTTGTAATTCAGCGCCTCGCTGACTTCATCCTGCAAGGCGGCTTCCTTAACGAGATATCGAATCTCCAGGTTGATCACCACATCCTGCTTTTTCTCCCGCTCCTCGGGATTGAAGCCAATGTAAGTGCGAAGCCGCAGATTGGTGACGTTAATGATGGCGTTCGACGGGGTCATGTTAAGTACCTCCGGGTGCCGGCCGGAATGGCCAGAATGGTCCCAAATTAGGGCGCAATCGGTTAACGCACAATCAAGTGCTTGTGATGGGTTTGTGAAAGGCGCTCCGGCTGGGGCGCCACGCGGGCTGATGGGCTATCGCTAAAGTTTTCCTTGCCCTGGGAGCGCTGACGCTCTAGCCGCGTAGTTTGCGCAACAAGGCGAATTTCGTGGCCGTGTAGGGCGCAAAGCGTAGCGCCGGGTCTTTCAGTTGCGTGCGCGCCATCACTGCCTTGCGATGGCTGAAATTCAGGAAACCGTCCTCGCCCTTGTAGGAGCCCATGCCGCTCTCGCCGACGCCGCCGAAAGGAAGATCGGCGACGGCGGAAAACATCATGACGTCATTCAGACACATGCTGCCTGCACTGACCAGCTCTTCGAAGCGCTTGAGCTGCCCGGAATCGCCGGAAAACAGATAGGCCGCCAGCGGCTTGTCGCCGCTACGAATATGATCAATGGCCTCCGTGAGGCTATTCACCCGCAGGATCGGTAGCAGT
>JAOZKI010000089.1 GCA_029935455.1 Lysobacterales bacterium
AACGCCAAGGGACGCCTGCAGTCCCACCGCAGCTGGGGCCTGGTGGGCCTGATGATCGCGGGTGCGACCGCCTTCACCGGCATCAACCAGCTCAATCGGGATCTGGTTTACGCCAACTTTGTGCGCGAAAACCCCGGCCAAATCGGCCCCTTCGAGCCCTGGTTCTTTTACGGCATCATGTGTGTTGAAATCATCCTCGTATCGGCCTTCCTGCTGGCCGTGCTCATGGCCATCAGGCATCGGAAAAACCTGCGCGACCATGCTCTCTGGCTGACCTCCACCGCCTTTATCATGCTGATGCCAGCGCTGGGACGGGGCATACAGGGTCTGTGGATTGCGCGCTATGGTTTTACGCCGGAAACCACCATCGTGGTCATGCCGCCCCTGTATATGACTCAGCTGTTGATTATCGGTCTGATATTGACCTTCGCCTGGCGTCTGCGCGCGCTGACGCACCCGGCTACCCTGCTGGCGCTTGGCGTCAATGGCTGCGCATTTCTTCTCGAGCCCATGGGGCGCTCCGTCACCCTGCAGACGCTGCTGAGCACCTTGGTCAAGGCCTGAGGGTCATCAGCGCGCCCATGGCCGGAGCCCGCCCGGGAGGGGCGCTTTAGCCAAACAGCCAGCCATGCAACAAGCGCCCCGGCGTCAGGGCGAGCGACCCGGCGACCCACAGGGCACCAAAGTAGAGGCCCAGCATGTACCCGCGATGCTGTCGAATCTTGCCGCGACGCGCTGCGCGATAGGCCGCGGGCACACTGATTAAGACGAGCACACTGAGGAGATGGATATAGCCAAAATGATTCAGCCAGAGGGGCCCCACGAGCGCTTTCATGAACAGCGTGATCAGCGCGGTACTGAGCATCAGCAGCATATAGATCTTGCCCAGAAAGCGATGCCGCTCACTGCCTTTGGGCGCCAACAAAAGATAGGTACCCAGGGCAAAGGCGGGCAGAATGCTGGCGAGATGCAGGTAGGCCAGTTGCAGGTAGCTCATGACCGTGCTCCGCGGGCGAAGGCCGGCGCTCGCCAGCGGCTCGCGGATGAGGTCACCTGGGTCTTCTTTTTTCCTGGAATCATATTTTTGAACCGTTGATTTTTTCCCGTACGCCGTCAGTTACGCTATAAGGTACGCATAATGCGTCGGCACTACCATACGCTAACCTTCACTGAAACAGGCTACCGGGCGATCAGGAGGACAGAACCATGAACATCAACCTCGGACTCACCAGCGAGCAGCGCGAAACCATGGCCGCCGCCGTGAGAGACGTACTTGCCGATACCTACGCGCTGTATTTTAAAACCCACATCTACCACTGGAACGTGACCGGACCGCGCTTTCACGACCTGCATGCGCTGTTTGAACTGCAGTACAACGAACTATGGGCTGCCACGGATGTGATCGCCGAGCGCATCCGGGCACTGGGTGTGCTGGCACCGAATTCCTATGCGTCCATGGGCGCAACCGCGACCATCGCCGCCGAGGCCACGCAGGAGAATGCGGATGCCATGCTGGCCGATCTGCTGGCGGGCCATGAAGCCGTGGTTGCAACCATTCGTCGCGCTCTGGAACTGGCCGCGGAACATGGCGACGAAGCCACCGCAGACGTTCTGACCCCACGGCTCACGGAGCACGAAAAAGCGGCCTGGATGCTGCGCTCCACGCTGGGCTAGGCAGCTTTGCACGCTTCAGCAACGTAGCTGGGCGCGGCGTCACGGACATGGTGACGCCGCGCCCTACTGACCATATGGCACCCGTTGCCTCCATAGACTCGATCCGCTACTCTTTCGCTTCGCGATCGCCAGATCATGGTGCGCCGCGTCCAAACAGGGGGCGCATGCGCGAGAGCCTGCCTTGACGGAACCTGCTTCTTTCGATTCCTCAGGGCCGCATCAAATCGAATATCACACCACTTATTCAATTTAGGGGAATTGGGTGTGTCTAAACTTGTGGTTTCTAAAAATGCCAAAATCGCCGTCGTGGGTGCCGGGCCTGCGGGCATTCACATGGCGGCATCACTTCGCAAAAGGGGCTATTCAGAGATCGTATTGTTGGAACAAGGCGACCGAGTGGGGGGCAAGACTCGGTCAGAAACTTGTGGCCAGATCAGCCATGAAATCGGGACCACATCATTTGAGTGCAGACCAGGATCTGCCCTGCATGCTTTTCTCCATGAGGTTCGTCCGGATTATCGAGAAGAAAGTTATCCGGTTGATCTATTAAAACTAACAAAACACACCTTCTATCGCAGGTCTGTAGCATCGGGGCGACTCAGACGGGCGCGGCGGCGCTTTCAACTACTCGCTCATAGGCGTGCCTTCTATCGCGCCTATGAACGCCTGGTCGCCAAAGGCTATCCCTTCGCCGTCGACAAAAACGACACACAAACACTTGCTTTGCTTGGCCAATCAACCAAAGACTTCCTGTTGAACAACAAGCTGCATCTGTTTTACCGATATCTGCAAAACCGAGTGATCGGCTATGGATACGGACGCCTGGAGGATATCCCTGCGTACTACGGCATAGCGCTGCTTGAGCGAAACTACATTTCTTGTGAACCCTATATTATTTTTGAACGCGGAAATGCCAGCCTGTGGCAGGCAGCGATTCAAAAATATGACCTTCATGTTCGCCTGAACACGGCCGTAGAGCACATTGACCATGAGCACTACGAGCGCACAAAGAAAGTCGCACTGACGCTAAACGCAGCAGGCCAGCGAACCAGAGAAAACTATGATCTGGCCATCATCACCACACCCTACGGCATGGCAGAGCATCTGCCTGCACCCGTGTCGGCATGCTTTGGCCGGGTCAAGAGTCATGCCTACACCGTTACCATGCTCCAGGCCGATCGGCGCGAGAGCTACGAGAAGACGTTCTGTGCCGAGTATTCCACACGCGTGAGCAGCAGTTTTGATCGCGAACTCGTCGCCATGCTGAATTTCAGTAAAATCCGGCATATGAGCACGGGCAATAAAGGCCCCATTGACAACACCTACCTCACCTTTCAGCTGAGCGACCAGGTGCACGATGCCATCGGTGAGCACGATTTTCTGGCGCGACTCAATGAACAGCTGGTGGAGCATTTTGACCGGCCAGGAGGCGCTCATCGCGTCAAATTGCAACACACATGGTCCAACTATTCGCCACACCTTCCCGGCAGTTCAATCCGGGCTGGAGACTTACAGCGCATCGAGGCAGAACAGGGAAAGCACGGACTTTGGTATCTCGGCAGTTCCATTTCCGGAGAGCTGGTCTCACTGGTGCTGGAACACAACGCGCATATTCTGCGCAGGCTGACCGATACTTCCCAGGAGCGTCGAGTTGCCTAAGACCCTGTTCCAGGCTGCGCAAAAACTGGCGCCGGCCCCCATGGCGGCGCTGATTTATCGCCTCATGGCGCGGCCGGCCAGGCGCGCACCGAACCCATCAGAAGCGCAGGTACTGGCCATGGCCCGAGCCAGCACGCTGCACTATGACGGCTTTGAAATGCGTCGCTATGACTGGGGCGAAGAGAGCCTGCCAACGGTGCTTCTGATCCACGGCTGGGAAGGCCAGAGCGCAAATTTCGCCGCCATCATTCCACTTCTGCTGGAACTCGGCAATCGCGTTATCGCCATCGATGCACAGGCCCATGGGCAAAGTTCCGGACGCCAGAGCCAGATGTTTGCCTATGGCCAGTTTCTCAGCGAGCACTTTCAGCAGTTGGCGCCGGACTACCTGATCAGCCATTCCTTCGGCAGCGTGAGTGCGGCCATGGCTCTGGCTGAGCATGAGGATTATCCCCTCAAGTGCTGGCTTATGGTCACCACGCCCCACAGGTATCGAGATCGACTGCAGCGGGCGGCCGACCAGTTCGGCATGACCCCCGCAGTGCTGGCACGGGTCGCGCGCAAGGTGGAAGAGGAACTCGCGCTGGACATTGACGCGCTGGATATGGCCGCCTACTGCCGGCGTTTTCACGGCGTGGAGCAGGCCGCTATCGCCCATTCGGCCGACGACAAGATTCTACTCATCGAGTGGTCCCGGGCCGTGGCTGAAGCGTTTAGCCACTGCGATTTTTATGAGCTCCAGGGCCTGGGGCACTACCGGATCCTGCGCTCCCGGGAACTGCAGGACATTGTCCGTAAGCATTTCACTCAAGCGGTAGCGACTGCCTGAAGCGCAGACCCCGGCGCGAGGCCGGGGTCCGGATAGAGCCACTGGCACGCGGGCCAGCCGGATAAGCGCTACTCCGTCTGGCCGCCGCTCGCCATCATGCGCGCGGCATGATCGATATCCCAGGCCGGCAGCGCTTCTTCGCCATCCACCATAAAATGATCCAGCCAGCGCTTCAGGCGCAGGGCGTAATCCATCTGTGAGGCCGCCCTGCGGTTGCCATGGCCTTCATTCGGGTAGTACACCAATCGCACCGGCGTATCCGTGCGCACCTTGACGTTGCGGTACATTTCCAGCGACTGGCTGGGGTGAACACGCGTGTCCTTCTCGCCGTGCAGAATCAGCAGCGGCGTTTCCACCTGACCGGCGTAGAAAATCGGGCTGCGTTCCAGCATCCACATCCAGTCATCCCAGGGCCAGGCGCGAGCGTGCACGTTAAACATCTCGTTGGGGATGTCCGTGGTGCCAAACTTGGAGATCTGATCGGAAATACCGACGAAGGCCACCGCCGCCGCAAAATGCTCGGTCAGGGCACTGGCGCCCCACATGGAGGCATAGCCGCCGTAGGACCCGCCGGTGATGGCCGTGCGCTCCGGGTCCGCCAGACCCAGCGCCACAAAGTGCTGCTTGGCATCGACAATATCGTTGAATTCCGGGCCCGCATAGTCGTTCTGCGAGGCCTTGGAAAACTCGACGCCCCGCCCCGTGCTGCCACGATAGTTGGCATAGACCAGCAGATAGCCTTCGGCTGCCATGTGCTGCGCCGGGCCCGCATAGCGATCCAGCCAGCCGTTCGAGTAATGGGCTTCCGGACCGCCATGAACCACCATGACCGTGGGCGCGCCGCTGCGTGGCACACGACCTTGCGGATAGATCGCAATGGCGTCCAGTTCCAGTCCATCACGAGCCGTATAGCGAATGGCCTCCTGGCGCGCCAGCTGTCGCTCTGACAGCCAGGGGTTGGAGTGGGTCAGGCGCTTCAGCGACCCGTCGGCGTTAATAAGATAAGCCTCTGGCGGATGCGCCGGGCTGTCCACCACAGCGGCTGTGCTGCCCTGCCCCGCCTGCGCGTCCAGCGAGCGGACAATCGGGCCAGGATTGACTGGGCCGCTGGGTGCAGAAGGAGAATCCAGACGCACGGTACGGCGCTCAGACCAGACGCCACGACTACCCAGCCAGTGGATGCTATCCGCGTCACGCCAGTAGAAGTCTTCCACCTGACCCAGATAATTGGGCACCAGTTCACGGGATTCACCACCCGTGGAAGGCGCCACGTACAGCCGACCCGCGGATGGATCATGAATGTCTTCACCACCAATCCAGGCCAGCTGCTCACCATCAGGAGAAAAAGCGAACCCACCCAGCTTGCCCCGATGTCCCATGCGGGACAGTTCCTCACCGTCGTCCGCACTGACCACAACCATATCGCGACGCATCAGCTCGTCGTCTACCTGCGGCGTCGGTGCCAGAGCCAGCGCAATCCGCTCGCCATCGGGACTCCAGGCAAAATCTGAGACGGAACCTTCCACGGCCAGCGCCTGAGTCTTCTCGCTGTCCAAATCCAACAGCCACAGCTGGGTCACCGGCGTGGATTCTTCATAGACGCGCGCATTGAAACCCCGCTTTACCAGCTTCTTTTGCGCTGGATCCGGCGCGGCGCTGGCCAGATAGGCCAGACGCGTGCCATCGGGCGAGAGACTCATGCTGCCAATACCGGTTTTCGGCGTAAAGAGCACCTCGGGCCCGCCGCCATCAATCGGCATACGATAGACCGCGGCCTGCTCCATGGCCGCATCCAGCTTGCCGGAGAAATACAGCGCACTGCCATCGGGCGCCCAGTTCACACCACTCACGGACACCTTGCCTTCAGCAAAACTCCGGCTATTGCCATCGGTATCGACCACGTGCAGTTCGGACCAGGCACCACCGTCTTCATCCACGTAGGGCGTGCGGGGGACGGCCAGCGTGTAGGCCACCCGGTCACCGTTCGGGCTGATCAAGGCGCGACTAACGCGCCGTAGTGTGATGGTTTCCTCGAGGCTGAGCCCAAGCTCCGGGGTCTCATCGGCCTGCAGCGAGCTAACGCTGGTCAGCGTCGCAGCCAGTAAAAGTGCACCGGCCAGCACGGCGGGTGTTCCGTAGCGCATGATCATGCGGTTCTCCTTTTGTGAATCGTCATCTTGGGCAGGCCATCGGCCGAGCCCCTGCGTCGCGGTCGCAACGCTACCATGTATCAATCAATTTTTGGTCGTTATGTTTGGCGGCGCGCAGGCGCTGGCCTTTACGCATCGCCGGGCTTCTTGGCAGAAGCTTGCGGAGACGCCGCTGCAGCGCGAATCTGCGCCATATGCTCCTGCATATTCGTTAGCCAGTCACCCCGGCGGCTACGAACCAGATCAATATAGGCGTCATTTTCTGCCAGAGGCACATTGACATCGTAAGCCTCAGCCACCTCCACCATGGCCTCACGGTCCAGTTCGTTAAATTTGTCCACCATGCGCTGCGCGGTGCTGCGGTCTATGCCCGTCGCTTCGAACACGCTGCGGCTCATGCGCAAGGTCGAATCAAAGGTCTCGCGAATAATATCGCGACAGCCCAGGTGCCACAGCTCATACACATGATCGCGGTCCACCGCTCGCGCCACCACGTGCACCGCCGGGTGATGCTGAATCACGTGCGCAACGATGGTGTTGATTTGTTCCCGCTCATCAATGGCCACCACCAGCAGATGCGCGCGCCCGATGCCCGCCGCGTGCAGCAAATCCGGGCGCGCCGCATCACCGTAGTAGAAGCGCGTGCCGAAGCGTTCCAGCACCGCCAGCTTGCGGGCGTTGTAATCGATCACCGTGGACTCTATGCCACCCGCCATCAGTACGCGACTGACCAGGCCACCCATGCGTCCGGCACCGGCAATGATCACATTACGGTCGCTGGGCATGGTGTCCGCCGCGCGTTCCTGCGTCACCGAATAGCGCGGCGCAATCACGCGATCAAAAAGAATAAACAGCACCGGCGTCAGCAGCATGGACAGAGCGACTATTAGCAATAGCGTTTCCGATAGCGCCGGCGGAATCACGGCGCTGCCCACCGCAAAGGTCAGCAGCACGAAACCGAACTCACCGGCCTGCGCCAGGCTCAGGGCAAACAGCCAGCGATCAGCACCGCGCAGGCGGAACGGCACCGCCAGCGCCAGCAACACGGCAATTTTAAGCACGATGAGCAGCACCGTGAGGCCGATCACGGTAGCAAACTGGGAAAACAGCAAAGCGAAGTTGATAGACGCACCTACTGTGATAAAGAACAACCCCAGCAGCAGCCCCTTGAAGGGTTCGATATCGCTCTCCAGCTCGTGCCGGAAAGAGGAATTTGCCAGCACCACACCGGCCAGAAAGGTCCCCAGGGCCGGCGATAGCCCCACCAGGGTCATCAATAAGGCAATGCCGATCACCAGCATCAGTGCCGTGGCGGTAAACAACTCCCGCAAGCCTGCCGCTGCAATGAAACGAAAAAGAGGCGTGGTCAGGTAAGACCCGCCCAGTACCACGGCCGCCACGGCCAGCAGGTTAACAAGCGCCGTCTGCCAGCCATTCAGCCCCTCCACCAGGCTTAAGCCACCGCCATGGCCACCGGCATCTGCCGCCGCTTCGCTGGCACCGGCCAGGGCCAGCAGCTCCGGCATGGCGAGCAGCGGTAGCAGCGCCAGCATGGGAATCACCGCAATGTCCTGGGCCAGTAAGACCGCAAACGACGATTGCCCCCCATCGGAGCGCAACAATCCTTTTTCGCCCAGGGTCTGCAGTACGATGGCGGTTGAGGAAAGCGCGAAGATCAGGCCTATGGCCAGCGCAATGTGCCAGGGCTGGCCCAGAAGAAGGGCAACCCCGGTTACCAGCGCAGCGCTCAGAACCATCTGCCCGCCCCCCAGGCCCAGCAGACGCGATCGCATGGACCAGAGCGCGCGAGGCTCAAGCTCCAGCCCCACCAGGAACAGCATCATGACCACACCGAACTCGGCAAAATGCTGAATGGAGACCACGTCCACGTGCAGCAGTGCAAGCAGGGGGCTAATGGCGATTCCGGCCAGCAAATAGCCGAGTACGGAACCCAGCCCCAGGCGCGTGGCGATCGGCACGCTGACCACGCTGGCGATAAGAAAGATGAAGGCCAGCAACAGGAAATCGGCCATGACGCTCTGCTCTCCGAGTTCGTGGGCGCCCAGTATAAATCCTGCGGCATCAGCGGGTGGCGTCACGTTTACGGCTGTCGGTGGCCTTGCTGGGGCCGTGGCACCTGGCCAGCGGTTGCCCGCTTGCCCGTGGTTTCGGGCGTGACTAGAATTTACACATGCCTAAACTTCATCCTTTTCGCTCTATCACCGCGGCTGCAGCCATTGGGCTTTTGCTGCTGCATGCTCCCATCACCGCTGCGGCTGCCGAGCGGGACGACGGCACTGGCACGGAACATGATGACCACGGTACACCACCGGCCATCATTCCCGGCACTGAGGGTCGCCTGTGCGAGAGCGGCATCGCCAGCGGCTTCCCCTGCCGCAACGTGGAACTGCTCGCGCGCGTGCCCCTGGAAGACCTGGGCGGTACCTTCGGCAACGATGTCTGGGGTTGGTCGCTGAGCGAGGCCAGCTGTGCTGCGCTGGGCTGCCCCGAGCCCCGCGAGGCCCGTTTCGCACTCATGGGTTTGAGTAATGGGGTGGCATTCGTGGACGTTACCGTGCCGGAACAGGCCCGGGTGCGTGGTTTCCTCCCCACGGTCGGCGACAGTTCCACCTGGCGGGACATCAAGGTCTACCGCGATCATGCCTACATCGTGGCCGACAACAATCCGGAGCATGCGCTGCAGGTTTTTGATCTCGCTCAGCTGCTGGAACCCTGGGAAGGGGCACAACCACAGCAGTTTGAAGCCAGCTACCGTTACACGGAGTTCGGCTCCGCTCATAACATCGCGATTAACGAAGACAGCGGTTTTGCCTTCGTGGTGGGTTCCGATACCTGCGCCGGTGGTCTGCATATGCTGGACCTTACCGAACCCGCCGTGCCGGCATTTGCCGGCTGCTTCGACGGTGACGGCTATACCCACGATGTCCATTGCGTAACCTACAGCGGACCCCAGGAGGCATTTTCCGGGCGCGAGCTGTGCTTCGCCAGCAACGAGGATTCGCTCACCATCACCGATGTCAGCAACAAGCAGGCACCTGTGCTGATCAGCAAGCTGGGCTATCCCAACGTGGCCTATACGCACCAGGGCTGGCTCAGTGATGATCATCGCTGGTTTGTACTGGGTGACGAATTGGATGAACTGAACACGGGCGCCAACGG
>JAOZKI010000004.1 GCA_029935455.1 Lysobacterales bacterium
ACTCGGACGCCAGCTGCGGTGCAACCTTGCGAATGCCGTCCAGGGCCACGCCTTCTTCATCACTGGTCAATAGCAGTCCCAGCTGACCGCGGTGCTGCGGATGTGCCTGCACAAAACGCTCCATGGCCACCACCATGGCCGCTACGGCGCCCTTCATATCGCTGGCGCCGCGCCCTACCAATTCGCCCTCGGCATTGACCGTGGGCGCGAACGGCGGCGATGACCAGGAATCTTCCGGGCCCGGTGGCACCACGTCCGTATGACCGAGAAACCACAGGCTGGGAGCCGCGTCACCGTGCGTCAGTAGCAGATTGCTCACCGACCCAAAGGGCAGCCAGCGGGCATGAAAACCCAGCGGCTCCAGACGCGTCACCAGCAGCTGCTGGCAGCCCGCATCTTCCGGCGTGAGCGACGGCCGTTCAATCAGTGCCCGGGTCAGGTCCAGGGTCGCGGTCATGCGGTCACCGCCAACAGATCGGCCAGTTCCTGGGGCTTGAAACCGATCGCCAGTAGCGTCTCGCCCTGCGCAAACAGCGGGCGTTTGATCAGCGTTGGAGTGGCCAGCAACAGGGCCTCCAGTTCCGCCCCAGAGGCGTTGCGCTGCTGGTCTGTGAGGCCACGCCAGCTGGTGCTGCGCTTATTCACCAGCTGCGCAGCAAAAGGTGAACCCTGCCAGTGCCGCAGCTGTTCACCTGTCAAACCGTCCGCACGCAAATCATGGAACCGATGCGCCAAGCCGCGCGCCTCCAGCCATTTGAGTGCCTTGCGGCAGGTATCACATTGGCGGATGCCAAAAACGGTGATCATGTGTGGGCATACTCCCGAAGCAGTTCGTTGACGCTGGTTTTGGCGCGCGTCTGCGCATCGACCTGTTTGACGATAATGGCCGCGTAAAGTGAGTGTGTGCCATCGGCGGCCGGCAGCGAACCCGGCACCACCACCGAACCGGGTGGCACCCGCCCCTGCAGCACACGACCGCTGTCGCGATCGTAGATGCGCGTGCTCTGACCAATATAAACGCCCATGGACAACACGCTGCCGGCACCAATCACCACGCCCTCGACCACTTCCGAGCGCGCGCCGATAAAGCAATCATCCTCAATAATGGTGGGGTTGGCCTGCAGCGGTTCCAAGACGCCACCGATTCCCACGCCACCGGACAGGTGCACATGGTTGCCAATCTGGGCACAGGAACCCACCGTCGCCCAGGTATCAACCATGGAGCCACTGCCCACGTAAGCGCCAAGGTTCACGTAGCTCGGCATGAGTACCGTATTGGCGCCCACATGGGCGCCACGACGAACCACGGCGGGCGGCACCACGCGCGCACCAGTAGCGGCAATAGCTGCCGCACCGTCGCTATCACCAAAGCCCCAGCGTACGGGCACCTTGTCATAGAAGCGCAGACCCTCACCCTCCATAACCTGATTTTCGCGCAGCCGGAAGGAAAGCAGTACCGCCTTTTTCAACCACTGGTTAACGCGCCAGCCACCATCCTGATCGGGCTCTGCAACCCGCAATTGCCCTGCCTCCAGACCATCCAGCACCGCCTCCACAGCAGCCCGCACAGGCTCTGGGGCCTGCGCTGGTGTCAAGGACTGACGTGTTTCCCAGGCCGCCTCAATCGGCGCCTTCAGTGATTCCCAATTCATGGCCCTATTCATGCTCCAGCGTTTGTAGCAGCGCCCGTTCCAACGCTGCCTGTTGTTCATGGCCCAGCGGCTGTCCGGCAGCATCACTGAGAACAAAGGTATCTTCAACCCGGTCACCCAGCGTGGTGATCATGGCATCATGGATGCGCACACCGCTCTGGTGTAGCGCCGCGGCCACTTTGGACAGCAGACCCGGTTCGTCGGTGCAATTTAATTCCAGCTCCGTCATGCGCCCATCATGGCTTTCCCGAAAGGTGATTTCCGGCGGCGCGACAAAGGGACGCAAGCGCCTCGGCAAGCGCCTGCGCGGCGGTGTTGGTACAGCCTCGGTCGCCAGGGCCGTCAACAGCCGTTGGCGAACCACTTCACTGTCACCCTCATCAAGCGGTTTGCCCTGCCGGTTCATCAACTGGAACAAATCGAAACTAAGACCGTCCTTGCCCGTCGCGATCCGCGCCGCGAGCACCTCCAGACCCAGCGCATCGAATACGCTCGTCATGCTGGCAAACAGGCCCTGATAATCAGCAGCCACCACCAGCACCTCGGTCACGTCTCGCTGCGCACGCGGGCGCAAGGCCACCAGGGGCTGTTCCTCCGGTCGATCCAGGCGCACGCCGGTTGCCCAGGCCAGTTGCGAAGGCGAGTAGCGACGCAACACGCTGAGGGGCAAAGTGTCCCAGAAGGCCTCCACCGGCCCGGTCTCAATCCCCGCGTCCTGAAGCAACGCCAGGGCCGCTGCACGCGTTTGCTCGCGCGCCTGTGAACGATGCTGCGGCGTTTCTGGATCCTGCGCCAACATATGCCGGGTGGCTTCACGCAGTTCCCATAGCAGCCCACCCTTCCAGCCATTCCAGAGGCGTGGGCTGGTAGCAGAAATGTCCGCCACGGTCAGCAGGTAAAGATAATCCAGCCGTTGCAGGGTCTGCACGCGATCGGCAAATTCGCGCACCGTTTCCGGGTCGCTGATGTCCTTCTTCTGCGCGGTCTGAGACATGAGCAGATGCTGCTCTACCAGCCAAGCCACCAGTTCTGCGTCCCCGGCATCCAGCGACAAGTGGCTACAGAACTGCTGCGCATCCACCGCGCCCAACTCCGAGTGATCGCCGCCACGACCCTTGGCAATGTCATGAAAGATGGCGGCCAGATACAGCAGCTCTGGGCGGTCTATGGCTTGAAAAACCGGCGCCGCATGCGGATAAAGCTCCTGATATTTACCATAGGCGAAGCGCCGCAGGTTGCGAACCACAAACAGGGTGTGCTGATCGACCGTGTAAACATGAAACAGATCGAACTGCATGCGCCCAACGATGTTGCCAAAGGCGGGCAAAAAGCGCGCCAGCATGCCGTAGCGATTCATGCGCTGGAGCTGTGTGTAAACCCCCTGTG
Organism: Lysobacterales bacterium; assembly: GCA_029935455.1. GTDB lineage: Bacteria > Pseudomonadota > Gammaproteobacteria > Xanthomonadales > SZUA-36 > Marinihelvus. The sequence goes on from JAOZKI010000004.1 coordinate 3,039, forward strand.
GCTGTCGCAGAAGTTCGAGAAAGCAGGCCAGCACCTCAGGATCGCGACAGAAAGACGCATCGACTAGGTGCAGGTGATCAACAATTAGCCGAATGGTGGAGGCACGTACACCGGCAATATCGGCATGTCTGGCCAGCAACAGGAAGAGCTCCATAAGCGCCTGGGGCCGCTGCTGAAAAAGCTGCGCATCGGCCACTTCCAGATAGCCGCGCCGCAGCTGAAAGCCGTGCCCCAAGGGCTCAACAAGCGTTTGCTCCGGACTCAGAAGCTGCTCCTGAAAAAGCTGTAAGAGCCGCTCGTTGAGGCGCTCAAGCCGCGTCACCTCACGATAGTAGCCCTGCATGAACTGCTCCACCGCTTCATTGCTCGCGGGATCACCACCATAACCAAACCACTCGGCAATGCGACGCTGAAAATCAAACAGCAGACGGTCTTCAGCACGTCCGGACAGCAGGTGCAGCGCGAAACGGACGCGCCAGAGATAGCGCTGTCCCTCGACCAATTCACGGTATTCAGACTCGTGCAGAAACCCGTGTTTGACGAGGCCATGCAGGTTGCGGGTACCAAAATGACGCTTGGCTACCCAGCCCACCATCTGGATATCGCGCAGCCCACCGGGGCCTTCCTTGATATTGGGCTCGAGATTGTAAGCGGTTTCTCCAAACTGCTCGTGGCGCGCTTGCTGTTCCGCAAATTTGGCATGAAAAAACTCTCCAGCGGACCAGATCTCCGACGGCGCCACGGATGCCTGCAGCCGCTCAGCGAGGCCTTCGGGGCCAGACAAGCGCCGAATTTCCATAAGGCTGGTGGCCGTGGAGACATCTGTCGCAACGTCCTCGCGGCACTGGGACAGATTGCGCACGCTGTGACCCAGGTAAAAACCCGCGTCCCAAAGCACCGTGACAAAGCGTTCCACAGCACACTGGGCCTGAGGGTCCAGCGCATCCGCTTCAAAGAGAATCAGAAGGTCCACATCCGAGTGCGGGTGAAGCTGTCCACGGCCATAACCACCGACCGCAATCAGTGCCATTCCCGCCGGTTCGGAACAGAGGGCAGACCAGGCAAAAATCAGCAGTTCATCCACAGCCCAGGCCCGGGCTGTGACCAGTTGCTGGATATCCGCCTGGGCATGAAAACGCCGTTCCAGTTCAGCATCTACCCGGGCCATGGCCTGCTTCAGACAAGTCACCAAGGCCGCGTCATCCGCTGCCTCAAGAAGCGTCGGATCCAGTAATTCATCAGCGAAGCGCGGCGGCGCCAGCGGCCCCCGGCATGCACCGTCCGCCGCGGCCTCCACTGCTGTGCTCAGAGCGGGTCTCCGGGCAAGCGTGTGAGCACGTCATAGCCATCGTCGGTCACTGCAATCGTATGCTCCCACTGAGCCGAAAGACTGCGGTCTTTGGTCACCACGGTCCAGCCGTCGGGCAGCAGACGCGTCTCGCGACGCCCCAAATTCACCATGGGTTCGATGGTAAAAACCATGCCCGGCTCAAGCACTTCACCGGTACCGGGCCGGCCGTAATGCAGCACCTGCGGATCTTCATGAAAACCCTGGCCAATACCATGACCACAGTACTCACGCACCACGGAACAACCCTGACCTTCCGCAAAGCGCTGAATGGTATGCCCAATATCGCCCAGGCGAACACCTGGCCGCACCATCTCAATGCCCTTGACCATCGCCTGGTAGGCAATGTCGCAAATACGCTGCGCGCGGATTGTCGGCTTGCCCACAATAAACATCTTGCTGGTGTCGCCATGCCAGCCGTCTTTTATGACCGTAACATCGATGTTGACGATATCGCCGTCCTTGAGCTTTTTTGCACCCGGAATGCCGTGGCAGACGACGTTATTGACGGATGTACAGATTGACTTGGGAAAGCCCTTATAGTTGAGGGGTGCAGGTATCGCCTGCTGCTGCTCTGTAATGTAGGCGTGGCAGATATCATCAAGCTCGCCCGTGGTAATGCCCGGCTGCACGTGCTCGTGAATCATACGGAGCACCGTGCCGGCCATATTACCTGCGATGCGCATGGCTTCGATGTCCTCAGGAGATTTGAGGATGATGCCGTTGTCTCTGGCTTGCAGCATGACTGCCTCGACTGTGTGTCTGGGCCCCTTATTGTACCCCCTGCCCACCCTTCCCGCGTAGCGTTTCATCTCCACTTGTGCTTCACGGCTGCCGTGTACCCTGCAGTTTGCGATAATGCACGGTTGCTGCGCTTATCAGTGGTCAGGGTAGCAACCAATAATCAAGGTGCCTGACCGGGAGTCGCGGCCCCGCAAAAAGAGACCAAGAGATGACGTTCCTGCAAAAATTTTTCCGCTTTATCCTGCCCCTGGGGCTAATCGTGTGCGCGGTGTTCCTGGTCGTGGCCATGGGCATGATGTCCAGCGGCAAGCGACCCGCTCGGGAACAGGCCAGCCAACCGGCCATTCTCGTGGACGCGGTACGCGCTGAGGCCCGGTCCCTGAATCTGGTGGTCAATTCACAGGGTGCCGTGCGCCCACGCACGGAAACCACCCTGGTCTCGGAAGTGGGTGGCAAGGTGGTGGCCGTATCTGAAAATTTCGTCGCAGGGGGCTTTTTTCGCGCCGGCGATGTGCTGCTGCGGATCGACCCCAGCGACTACGAAACGGCGGTAAAGCGAGCGCAGGCAGCGCTGGCTTCCCGCCAGGCGAAACTTGCTGATGAGCAGGCACGGGCCACCCAGGCGGAAAAGGACTGGCGCAATCTGGGCCGTCAGGGCAATCCGCCGGATCTGGTGCTGCGCAAGCCCCAACTGGCGGATGCACAAGCCAATGTGCTGGCGGCCGAAGCAGACCTAGAGAAAGCCAGGCGGGATCTTGAGCGCACCGCCATTTCCGTGCCCTATGACGGCCTGCTGAGCGAAAAGCGCGTCGACGTGGGTCAATTCGTATCACCGGGAACCCAACTGGGCGTCAGCTTCGCGGTTGATAGCGCAGAGATTCGACTGCCTCTGTCATCATCGGATCTCGCCTTTTTGGACCTCCCACGCGCCACGGACAAGCAACCGGAGGACTATCCGGAGGTCAGTCTGCAGGCGGAGGTTGCCGGCACGACCAAGACCTGGGCAGCACGGCTGATACGTACCGAGGGCGTGCTCGATGCCAACAGCCGCGTGCTCTACGCCGTTGCCGAGGTCCGCGATCCCTATGGACTGCTGGGTGAGAGCACGCAGGACGAATTGCGCATGGGCACTTTTGTACGCGCCGCCATTGAGGGGCGCTTTGTCGATAACGTCGTGGTTTTGCCCCGCTTTGTGCTCAGCAATGACAACACGGTGCTGGTCGCCAACGCAGAGCGTGAACTCGAGGTGCGCGACGTGCAGGTGGCCCGTGCCGAACCCCGCGAGGTCTACCTCACTGGCGGTGTTGCCGCCGGTGAACTGGTGATCACCACGAACCTGGATGCGGCCATACCGGGCACGCGGCTGTTGATTTCCGGAGACAGTCCGGCCGCAGACACCACCGCGGCCACCGCCCAGGATGCCAACGGGAGCGGTTCATGAGCATGAATCCCTACACAGCCATGATTGACTGGTTTGCGCGCAACTCGGTGGCCGCCAACCTGCTGATGGGCATCTTGATTCTCGGCGGCCTGTTCACGGCACTGACCATGAAGAAGGAGTCCCAGCCGCGCATCGAGACCAATTTTGTCACCGTCTCCATGCCCTTTCGCGGCGCCAGCCCGGAGGACGTGGAAGAAGGCATCCTGATCAAGATCGAGGAAGCGATTCAGGACGTCGAGGGCATTAAGGAGCTGCAGTCCACGGCCCGTCGTGGCAGCGGCACGGTCACCGCCGAGATCTTTAACGAATACGACATCGCAGAAGTGCTGGACGACATCAAGAGTCGTGTCGATGCGATCCCCACTTTTCCTGACAACACGGAAAAACCGGTGGTGTCGCGAACACGCTTTCAACAGCGGGTCATGATCATCACCGTCTACGGTGATGTGTCCGAGCGTACGCTGAAGGAATTTGCCAAGCAGACCCGCAACGAACTGGTGACGTTGCCCGGCGTCAGTCGGGCCAATGTGCTCGGCACACGCGATTATGAGGTCAGCATTGAGGTCAGCGAATACACGCTGCAGTCCTACGACCTGACGCTGGCCGAGGTGGCGCGGGCCATTCGCCAGGGTTCACTGGACCTGCCGGCCGGATCGATCCGTTCCGACGCCGGTGATATTCAGGTACGCACCAAGGGCCAGGCCTATGTGGGGCGGGATTTCGAGACCATCGTGGTCAAGACCAACCCGGACGGCACGCGCCTGCTGCTTAAAGACATCGCGGAAATCAACGATGGCTTTGTCGATGTGGGGCGCTTTTCCGAGTTCGATGGCAAACCCGCGGTCTCCATTGAGATTCAGTCGGTCGGCACGCAAAGCGAGTTGGACATTTCCAAAACCGTGCGCGACTGGGTCGATGCACGCCAGTCCCAGCTACCGCCAGATATCAAGATGGCCTACTGGGCCGACATCACCTACTACCTGCAGGGCCGTTTGGATCTGATGCTGGAAAACCTTTTCTTTGGCGCCTTGCTGGTGTTCCTGTGCCTGTCCCTGTTCCTGCGGCTGAAGCTGGCGTTTTGGGTCATGGTGGGCCTGCCGGTGGCCTTTCTCGGCACCTTCCTCTTTCTACCCACCCTGGATGTCACCATTAATCTGATTTCTCTGTTTGGGTTTATTGTGGTGCTGGGCATCGTGGTAGACGATGCGATCGTGGTCGGTGAATCGGCCTATACCAACATGCGCGCCAAGGGACATTCCGTGGACAGCATCGTGGAAGGCGTCCAGCGCGTGGCCGTGCCGGCGACCTTTGGCGTACTGACCACCATTGCGGCTTTCAGTCCGATCCTGCTGGTCAGCGGTACTTCCGGCCAGTTCATGTCACCCATCGGCTGGGTGGTGGTGCTGTGCCTGGTGTTTTCCATCGTGGAATCGAAGCTGATTTTGCCAGCCCATCTGGCACACATGAAGGTCAAGCACTATGGCCCGGAAACCACCAACCCCTTTATCCGCTTCCAGCGCTTTTTCTCGGAAGGTCTGCACAAGATTGTCGACCGCTACTACGCACCTTTTCTCGAAAAAGCCGTGAAGCGGCGCTATCTCACCGTTGCCACCTTTATCGCTCTGCTGATCCTCTCCGTCGGCCTGGTAATTGGCGGCGTGCTGCGCACGGTGTTTTTCCCGGACACCGCCTCAGACTTTCTGCAGGTCGAACTGGAGATGAACGAGGGCACGCCCGCCACGCAAACTCAGATCGCTTTGCGGCAGTTGGTCGACGGCCTCTACGCAGCCGACCAGCAGCTCAGCCGCGAGCAGGGTCAGGAATCAGGCGCAGTGGTCAACCATGCGCTGGCGGTCACCCGGGGCGAGACCTCCGGGCAGGTGATTACCGAACTGGTCAAGAACGAGGATGCAGGTCCTTCAGGCGCCGAAGTACTGCGCGTTTGGCGCGAGCAGGTGGGTGATCTGCCCGGCGTGAAGCAGCTGGGCTTCAGTAACCGCGCGGCTGGCCCCGGCGGGGGTGCCGCCGTTTCCATTCAGCTGATCGGCGCCAATATCGAGCAGGTGGCGCGTGCTTCGCAGGAATTGGAGCAGCGCATCGCCAGCTACACCGGCGTTTACGATATCCGCAACAGCTATGAGCGTGGCCGGCCGGAAATCAAGCTGAACATCAAGCCGGAAGCAGAATCACTGGGGCTGACGCTGAACGATCTGGCCAACCAGGTCCGGGCCGGCTTCTACGGTGATGAAGTGCAGCGCGTGCAGCGCGGTCAGGACGAAGTGCGGGTCATGGTGCGCTACCCGGCTGATGAGCGTGATTCGGTGGGCTATCTGGACAATATGCGCATTCGCACACCCAATGGCGGCCGGGTACCTTTTGCCAGCGTGGCAGAAGTGGAAGAGACCGAAAGCCCGCTGTTTATCCAACGGTTCGACCGCGAACGGGCCATTCGTATCACCGCCGAGGTGGACAAGGAAATTGCCGAGCCAGAAAAAATTACCGCCGACATCCTGCGGCGCGAACTGCCCGAGGTACTGGCCCAGTTCCCCGGCGTGCGTTCCCGGCTGAGTGGTTCCAGTCAGGCGGCAGCCGAAGTGCAGGAAGAGCTGCTGGGTGGCGCGCTGCTGGCCCTGTTCCTGATCTATGCACTCATGGCCATACCGCTGCGCTCCTACTCCCAACCTCTGCTGATTATGTCGGTCATCCCCTTCGGCACGATTGGCGCTCTGGTGGGTCACTGGATACTCGGGATTCCCGTTTCCATGTTCAGCTACTTTGGCATCATTGCCCTGTCCGGGGTGGTGGTCAACGACAGCCTGATCCTGGTGGACTACATGAACAAGGAACGCGCCCGGGGCGTGCCGCTGATGACGGCGGTGATCGATGCTTCCCGTGTGCGTTTCCGGCCCATTCTACTGACCTCCCTAACCACCTTCCTGGGCCTGGCGCCGATTACCATTTTCGAGAAAAGTCTGCAGGCACAACTGGTGATCCCCATGGCCGCCTCGCTGGCCTTTGGCATTGTGTTCGCCACCTTCATTACGCTGCTGCTGATCCCGTCTCTCTACGTCATCCTGCATGACTTTGGCGACTGGTGGCGGGAAGCCTTGCGACAGCTGTTGCCGGGGCGCAAAGAGGAACCGCGGCATCCGCACCCCTTTGGCCAGACCAGACAGGCCGAGGATAGCTGAGCAGGCAGCGGGCCGGGTCTGACCCTGTCCGCGACCTCTACAGGCCACCATGAACATGACACTGGTCGAGCACTTGAACGCTGCACGACAGCGTCTGGCGGCGCAGAGCGATGCGACCGCCAGTCCGCGGCTGGAGGCCGATCTGTTGATGTGCCAGGCCCTGGGCGTGCCACGCAGCCATCTTTTTGCCTACCCAGAACAGATGCTTGATCAGGCCGAACTGAACCGCTTTTCGGCGTTGCTTGAGCGTCGTCTGCAGGGCGAACCCATGGCCTATCTGGCGGGCCTACGGAGTTTCTGGTCACTGCAGCTGGAGGTCAACCCAGAGGTTCTGATTCCCCGACCGGAAACGGAGCTGCTGGTTGAGTGGGGCCTGGAGCTGTTGGCGGGCTCAGCGCGCGCGGCCGATCTGGGTACCGGCTCCGGCGCCATTGCCCTGGCGCTGGCCAGCGAGCGGCCCGGAGCCGATATTCACGCCACAGATTGCAGCGCCGGCGCCCTGGAAACCGCGCGCCGCAATGCCAGCGCGCTGGATCTGGATCAGGTGCAGTTTCATCTGGGCTCCTGGACCACCCCCCTGCAGGGACGCTTCGAGCTGTTAGTGAGCAACCCACCCTATGTCGCGGCCGATGATCCCCATCTGCAACAGGGCGATTGCCGCTTTGAGCCTCGCGCTGCGCTCAGCCCCGGCGCCGACGCGCTGCTTGCCTACCGCGACATCATTGGCGAAGCACCGGCTGTGCTCCGACCCGCTGGCTGGCTGCTCTTCGAGCACGGTCATGAGCAGGGTTCTGCCGTAAGGGAACTGCTGCGCGAGGCAGGCTTTGAAAAGGTCAGTACGCGGCGCGACCTAGCCGGCCTGGAACGCATCAGCGGCGGGCGCTGGCGCAGCTAGGCCTGGGAATCCTCCTCTCCGGTAACCAGCTTCAAGGGCGTGTCGCCGGCGCTGTCCGCGTCCTGTTCCAGACGCTCGGTCAGGGCCGCGTCCAGCTGCTTCTGGTGACGTGCACCAAGCTTGCGCAAGTCCTCCACCTGATTCAACAGGTTGCCACGCCCCTTGGAGAGTTGGGAAAAGGCTTTGTCGTAAGCGCCCTGGGCCTGCTCCAGCCGGGAACCCACCTCCTGCAGGTTGCCCGTGAAGCCAACAAACTTGTCATAGAGACGGCCGGCTCGGGCCGCAATATCCCGGGCATTGGTGTTCTGCTTGTGCACCATCCAGATCGAAGCCACGGTGCGCACCGTAGCCAGGAAATTAGCCGGTGACAGCAGTGCAACGCGCTTTTGCAGGGCGTATTCCGGCAAGGCTGGATCAGCCCTCAGGGCTGCGATCAGGGCCGACTCAATGGGCACGAACATCAGCACAAAATCCAGCGCATTCAGTTCTTCCACATCCGCATAGTTCTTGCGCGCCAGCCCATCGATATGGCTGCGAATGGAGCGCGCATGATCGTTCAGCTCGCGCTCCTGCGCAGCGGCATCCGCTGCCGCCTGATAGCGCGTCCAGGCGGTCAGGGATACCTTGGAGTCGATCACGATGCTGCGCTGCTCCGGCAGGCTCAGCACCAGATCCGGACGCAGCGACTCGCCGTTCTGGCCCTTCACGGTCAGCTGCGTGTGATAGTGCTCGCCCGGCAGCAGGCCCGCCAGTTCCAGCAGCTTTTCCAACTGCTGCTCACCCCAGCCACCATGGCTGCGAACGTCACCAGTGAGGGCCTTGGTCAGCGCCTGCGCCTCTTCATTCAGCTGTTTATTGGTGCCGGCCAGCACATCAATTTTTTCACGCAGGGCCGCGTGCAATTCCGCTTCGATCCGGTGCGTGTCATCAACGCGGCTACGGAAGCGCTCCAGATCCTTGCTGAGCGGTTTCAGAATATTGCCCAGCTGCTCATTGCTCAGCTCCGTGAAACGTTTCGCCCGCTCCTCAAAAATTGACCCGGCCAAGCGTTCGAACTGCTCTTTCAGCCGCTGCTCGGCCTGCTCGCGATCCTTTTTATGCTCCGCCGTGGCCTGCGACAAGGCTTCCTGATGACGACGCTCAGCCGCATCGCGATCCGCCGTGTGTTGTTGCTGCTGCGCCCGGCGCTGTTCCTGAGCTTCGGCAAAATGCTGCTGTTGAGATTCCAGGCGCGTACGCAAACCGGCCAGTTCCTCGCGACCTGCCTGCAAGGCCTCGGTGCGCTCAGCCAGGGCAGACTCGAGCTCTTGCCGCGCGCCCGCTTCTTCTTCCAGGCGCTGCCTCAGGGCCGCCTGCGCCGGAGCCGCTTCTGCTGCCGCCACGCGACGTCCGGCGCGCCAGCTCAGAAAAGCCGCCAACGTCGCCAGCCCCACGCCCAGCAGCAGCCCTAAAGCCAGGCTTTCCGTGTGCAATGACTGCAGGAAATCGTTCATAGACCCTCGTTAACCCGTCTTTTTTATCTGTTGCCAGAGCGCTTCCTGCTGCTCCAGATTCAACTCAGAAAAAGCTTTGGCACCACCGGCCGCCGTCTCCATGGCCCGAAAACGCGCCTCAAATTTAGCGTTCGCCGCACGCAAGGCGACCCCCGGATCAATCTTCAACTGCCGCGCCAGATTGACCGCAGCAAACAGCAAATCACCCAGTTCCTCCGCCACATGTTCAGCATCATCGGTCGCGATAGCCTCGCGCAACTCCGCGCCCTCTTCCTCGAGCTTGTCGAGCACCGGGGCCGGACCGGGCCAGTCAAAACCCGCCTCCGCCGCCCGCTTCTGTAGCTTTTTGGCGCGCATCCATTCGGGCAGGCCCGGCGCGACGCCATCCATAAGACTGGTCATGCCGCGGGCGGCCCGCTCCTCCGCCTTGCTGACCTCCCAGGCCACCGCCTGCGCATCCGCCGTTTGAATATCAGCGTCCGCGAATACATGCGGGTGGCGTCGTTCCATCTTGTCACTGATGGAGGTTACGACATCCTGAAACCCGAACCAGCCCGCCTCATCCGCCATCTGCGCATGGAACACCACCTGCAGCAGCAGATCGCCCAGCTCATCACAGAGGTCGTGCTGATCATTACGGCGAATCGCATCGGCGACCTCATAGGCCTCTTCAATGGTGTAGGGGGCGATGCTGGCGAAATTCTGGGCCACATCCCAGGGACAGCCCTGCTCCGGGTCACGGAGGCGGCGCATAATCTGCAGCAGACGTTCCAAAACTCACACTCCGGCTGGGGGCAGGGTCACGGTGACGCGGGGGCCTCCCAGCTTACCCCTGGCAAAGGCCAAGTCGCCACCATAGATGCTGGCCACTTCACTGACAATGGTCAGCCCGAGACCATGACCTTCGGCGCGCTCGTCACCGCGTCGGCCGCGCTGCACATAGGCATTCAGATCCACGTAATCACCATCATTCTCCACCACCAAACGCAGGCCCGGACGGTGGCCACCACCTTCCTGCCGGGCGCTGCAATGGACTTCACCCGCGCCATATTTGCAGGCGTTTTCCAGCAGATTACCCAGCAGCTCCAGCAAATCCCGCTCCTCGCCATAGAAATTCAGATCCGGAGGAATGGTAAGCGTCAGCGTTCGCAAATGCTGAGAATGCACCTTGCGCAAAGCCCGGGCCAGCCGCTCCGCCACCGGTGCCACAGCCACCGGTGCCGCCAGGGTGCGACGGGTACCGGCGGCGGCCCGTTCCAGCCGTGTAGCAATAAGCAGTTGCATGTCATCCACGGCCTGACGCTGGGCCCGAAGCGGTTCGTCATCATCAGCTGAGGAGTCCGGCAAACCGGCGCGCAAAACCGCCAGCGGCGTTTTCAGGCTATGCGCCAGTGAATCCAGCGCGTTGCGGTAGCGGTCCTGGTTGGCCTGTTCCGTTTGCAGCAAGCGATCAATATTTCGGGTCAGGGGCTCCAGCTCCCGCGGAAAAGGTCCACCCAAGCGGTCGCTTTGTCCTGCCTCAACCCGGGCCACATCCTCTGCCACCTGACGCAGGGGCCGCAGAATAATGGCGGTTAGCGCCAGCTGGGCGAGCACCAACAAGACGGCAGCCGCCCCCAGGGAACGCCACAGCCCACCCCGGAACGCCTGTAGCTGCGGCTCCAGGTAGCTTGCATGGACCTGGGCACTGATGGTCACCGGCGTGAGACGACCATCGGGCAGCTGCCAGTCCAGGCCAAAGGCACGGCTGAACCAGGGGCTAGCATCCGACGGCGTTGCAAAGCGTGTCTCTCCGGCCGGTAGCGCCGGCAGTTCCTGCTCCACCATGCCCAGGGTCGACAGGGAGCGCCACTCATTACGAGTACCACGAATGCCGGCCATCACACCGGAATCAGGCTGTAAGAGGAGCGGGTCAACCGGCTCTACCGCCAGCGTGACCAGACCATCATCATCCACCTCCATGCCCGCCATAATGGTGTAGGCCCAGCTGCCCAGCTGCTGATAGAGCGTGCTTTCCGCACTCTTTCTGAAGGCCGCATCCAGGGCCAGCCCCACCAGCCCCAAAGACACGAGCAGGGTCAGGCTGGCAGCCAGGGCCGTGCGCAGGCGCAGTGAATAGGCGGGCCGCACGGTGCTTTCAGCCATCCGCATCGCTCAGGCCACGCACGTTCAGCCGATAACCACGGCCACGAAGCGTTTCTATGGGCTTCAAACTGCCATCAGGATCAATTTTCTTTCGCAGGCGACCGACAAACACCTCAATCACATTGCTATCGCGATCGGCGTCTTCCTCGTAAATATGCTCGGCCAAACGGCTTTTGGTAACCACCTCATCGGGATGCAAAAGCAGATACTCCAGCACCTTGTATTCGAAGCTGGTCAGCTCGATTTCCTCCGCCCCGAGCAGCACACGTTGCGTCGATAAATCCATGCTCAGGGGCCCAAAGCGGACCTCCGGCTGCGCATGGCCGGCGGAACGTCGCAAAAGCGCTGCCACGCGGGCCTTGAGCTCTTCCGGATGAAAAGGCTTGGTGAGATAGTCATCGGCGCCTGCTTCGAGGCCCGCCACCTTGTCCTGCCAGTCCGAGCGTGCCGTGAGCACCAGGATCGGGAAGCTTCGCTCAGCCTGGCGCAGCGCGCGAATCAGATCGATTCCGGACAGCTCAGGCAGACCCAGATCAATAATGGCCAGATCGATGGGGTATTCCTCACCCAGATAGAGGCCTTCCTTACCATCACCGCTGACATCTACCGCGTAGCCCGCAGCGCGCATGAGCGCGGCAATGGAATCCTGCAGCCTCACATCGTCTTCAACGATCAGGATGCGCACGACTGCCCTCGCCTACTCGGGAACACGGACGGTTTTTACCACGCCTTTTTTGGTGACTACCTTGATCACATGCACGCGTTTGCCACCGGACTGGGTGACGGTTTTTGCCGACAGCACCCGCGCATTGTGCTCGCGCGCGACCTTGCGCGCTGCGTCTTGCAGGGAGATGGCAAAGGCCGTTAGGGACCAACTCATGGCAAGCGCAAGCACCAGAGCGGCGACACGGCCCAATGGGATGGGCTTTCTCATGGCGCTATTCTAACCCGAGTCAGCCAGCTACCCCAGGTGGGGTGATTCCAAGCCCGGGCGATGAGCGCAGGGCCCGCGAAAGTGACCCGTGCCGCAGGATTGGGACTATCATGTAAAGGTAGCAGCCATCCGGCTGGCAGGAAATTTACCCATGGCCAAGAACCCAACCCGGCAGCACAAGGCTGCTACGTCCAAGCACCAGCCTGAGGAAGATGCAGGGAGCGGTCCCGCGGGCTTTGCGCAGCTGGGACTGCCCGCCCCGCTGCTGGAAGCGATCAAACAACTGGGCTACGAGAAACCGTCACCCATTCAGGCCCAGGCCATACCGAGCCTGTTACAGGGTCGGGATCTGCTCGGCCATGCGCCCACGGGCACGGGAAAAACAGCCGCTTTCGCCCTGCCCCTGCTCGCTCGCCTGGATCCGCGCCGGCAGGAAGTGCAGGTGCTGGTGCTTACCCCCACGCGGGAGCTGGCCATTCAGGTCGCGGAAGCCTTCCAACGCTACGCCGCTGATGTGCCTCATTTTCACGTGATTCCCATTTATGGCGGTCAGGACTATGGGCTGCAGATTCGGGGGCTGAAACGCGGCGTTCAGGTAGTCGTCGGCACGCCCGGGCGCGTCATGGATCATATGCGACGTGGCACGCTGAAGCTGGGCGGACTGAAAGCCCTGGTGCTGGACGAAGCCGACGAAATGCTGCGCATGGGCTTTATTGATGATGTGGAGTGGGTGCTTGAGCAACTTCCGGCCCAGCGGCAGATCGCTCTTTTTTCCGCCACCATGCCGCGGGAAATCGAGAAGATTGCGCACCGGCACTTGCAGGAACCCCATGAAATTTCCATTCGTTCCCGCACCGCAACGGCGGACACCATCCGCCAACGCTACTGGCTGGTTAGCGGACTGCACAAGCTGGACGCGCTGACCCGGATTCTCGAGGCCGAGGAACATGAGGCGGTCATCATTTTCGTGCGCACGCGGGTGGCGACCACCGAGCTTGCGGAACGCCTCAAAGCCCGTGGCTATGCGGTGGAAGCACTCAACGGTGATATGCAGCAGCGCCAACGCGAACATATGGTGGAACAGCTCAAATCCGGCCGCTTGGACCTGCTGGTTGCGACGGATGTGGCGGCCCGTGGCCTGGATGTGGAACGCATCAGCCTGGTGCTGAACTACGATATCCCCAACGACACGGAAGCCTATATTCACAGGATCGGACGCACCGGCCGTGCCGGCCGCAAGGGCGATGCGATTCTGTTCGTTGCGCCGCGTGAGCGACGCATGCTGCGCGCCATAGAGCGGGCCACGCGCCAGGAAATCGAAGCGCTGGAGTTGCCCTCCACCGAGCTGATCAACAACAAGCGCATTGCCAGCTTCAAGCAATCCATCACCGATATGCTCGGTCGCGGCGAGCTGGATTTCATGCGCAGCCTGCTGGAGCAGTATCAGGCTGAGCATAATGTGCCGCCGCTGGATCTTGCCGCTGCTCTGGCCAAGGCCTCCCTGGGCGATACGGATCTTTTGCTGCCGCCGGATAAACCGGTCAGGAAGCCCGGCACGGGGGCGCAGGATAAACGGCAGCAAAAGCGCAGTCGGCCGCGCGCCGTGGCGGGCGAAGGCAGCGAAACCTACCGCATCGAAGTGGGCAAGCGGCACGGTGTCAAACCCGGAAACATTGTCGGCGCGATCAGCAACGAGGCTGGCCTTGAGGGGCGATATATCGGTCACATTGATATCCGCTACGACCACAGCCTGGTGGATATGCCCGGCGGCATGCCCAATGATATTTTCCAGGATCTCAAGAAAGTGCGGGTCGCGGGCCAGAAGCTGCGCATCACGCGGCAGGGCGAGGCACCGGATAGGGAACCAGACGACCGGCGCAGCAACGGCGGCAAGAAAGCCAAAAAGAAACCCCGCAAGGCCACGCCAAAGCGGCCGCAAAAGCGCAGGAACAGCCCCAGCAGGAAGAGCTAGCAGTCACTCCGGGTGGCGGGCCTGGCGCCAGTCAGAACAGCTCCGCCAGCATGCAGCGCAGGCTGCCACCCGCCCGCTCAGGCTCAGACAGATCCACGGCGTGCAGACGAAAGCCCCAGGCTTCCAGTCGTTGCCGGGATGTCGGCCGTAAATGGTCTGCAGCGCGCTCACTGAGGAACAGATCATGCGGCGTCAGGGCGATGCAATTGCCCGCAAAAGCGTCTTTCTCTGCCAGATCCAGGGACAGGCAACGCTGCGGATAGGCCGCTTCTAGCAGGCGCAGCACCGCGGGGTCGGGAAAGGCATCCGGCACCGCTACGCAGGCCCGTCCCGCGAGCACGGACAGCACCACATTCGTGTGATATTCGCCCGGACTGAGCGCAAAGCGGAAGGTGAGTTCCAGGCCCAGAGCCGCATGGGTCGCCGTCAGACCGGCGCCGTCCATGCGCTGGCTCATGCCACAAAAAGCCGCCTGCCGGGCCCGGTCAATCACCAGCGGACCGGTCAATTCGGTCACCGCAGTACCAGTGGACAGATCATGCAAGCGGTAGCCCTGGGCCTCGAGCCAGCGACGGATATCTCCTCGCGCGGCCTCCGGCCGACGCCCCGGGTGCAGCATGCGCCCCACCACACAGCGGCCCGGTGCGGTGGCAAAGACATTGTTGGGGAACAGGCCATCCCGCTGATCCGCCCGGCCCGGGAAACAGGTGACCGGCACCCCAACCGCTTCCACCGCGGTGGCCAGCCTCTGCGCCTGGCGCAGCGCAAGATCGGGATCAGCCGCCTGCTCGAGCTGCAGATAACGATTGTCCAGCGCCGATTCCGGATCGACAGAAAACTGCTCCGGCAAGACCATCATGACGCCCCGCGCGCAGGCCTGCTGAGGTCGCTCCGGCAGTTTTGACCAGGCCGCCAGAAATTGTTGCGGATCTGCCGTGATCACTTCAATCGCCGTGCCTTGGGCCCATGGCCTGCATCGCCTCCTGCAGGATATCCGCATTGTGATCATCCCGGTGCGCGTTCTCACTGAGATAGCGGCGCCAGATACGGGCCCCCGGCTGACCCTGAAACAGACCCAGCACATGACGGGTGACGCGCTTGATGGGCACGCCCTGAGCCACCTGCGCCTGAAGATACTCGCTCAGTGGCGCAACCACCGCGGCTCGATCGCCTGGCGCGCCCGCACCCCAGAGCTGGTTCTGGCACTGCGCCAGCAGCCAGGGATCATGGTAGGCAGCACGACCGATCATTACGCCATCTACCTGCTGCCTGTGTGCCTGCACCTGCGCCAGCGTTTGCACACCGCCGTTGATCACCACGGTCAGTGCCGGCAGCTCGGCCTTTAGTCGGTAAACCCAGTCGTGATCCAGCGGTGGTATGTCGCGGTTCTCCTTCGGACTCAGACCCTGCAAATAGGCGCGCCGGGCATGGGCGATCAGCGTGCCGGGCCCCTCACCCATGACGGTCAGCACAAAATCACGAAAGTACTCATAGTGATAGAGCTCATCGACACCGAGACGGCACTTGACCGTGATGGGCAGCGCCACGGCGTCCCGCATGGCCGCCACACAGTCCCGCACAAGCTGCGGCTCTTTCATAAGGCAAGCGCCAAAGCGACCGCGCTGCACGCGATCCGAGGGGCAGCCTACGTTCAGATTGACCTCGTCATAACCCCACTGCTCGGCGATGCGCGCGCAGGCGGCCAGATCGTCCGGATCAGAACCACCCAATTGCAGGGCCAGCGGGTGTTCTTCGTCGCTGAAATTCAGGTGCCGCGGCTTGTCGCCATGCAAGATCGCGCCGGTGGTCACCATTTCCGTGTAGAGCAGGGCATTGGGCGCCAGCAGCCGATGGAAATAGCGGCAATGGCGATCGGTCCAGTCCATCATGGGCGCCACGCTGAGCGTGGGTGCCGGCGAGTCGGCTACGGACTTGCGTATGGGTTGGTTCATAATTCGGTGGAAGGAATCGCTGTGGTGCTGCGCTCAGCGGCACCCATTAGCCACACTGCCCTGGATTCGCGGGGTTATACGCGGCGCGGTTCGCGGTGGCAGCATTTGCGCCACCCCGGGTAAGGGTCGGCGCCCGACGTCCTGCAGCACGCCAGTGAGCGTGCTCTAGCCCGCGATCACCTGATCGGCAACGCGCAAGCGATTGGCCATGACCTGCATCAGATGCAGAGCGAAGTCCGGGTTATCAACGATGATGTCCCGGAACTGATCGCGGTTCACGCGAGCGGCTCGCACCGGGGTCAGGGTGGTTGCGGTAGCGGAACGGCGCGCATCGTTCAGCATGGCCATTTCGCCAATCACACCCCCTTCAAGCTCAGCGCCCAGCGGCTCACCGCGCAGCGTCACTTCAACCTCACCGGCAAGAATGACGTACATGTAGTCCGCGGACTCCAACTCTGAAAAGACCTGCGTCTGCTTGGGAAATTCCACCACGTCATCCCAACCCGTAAAATAATCCAGCATGTTCACTTGGTACGCTCCCCCGGTATCTGGCCGGTGTTTTCTGCATGAGCCTCCCGGTTCCATGCACCGGGCGGACCTGATTCTCAGGGCAGCAGGGTGCCACAATTCGGGGGCGGATTGCGAGTATCGAGCGCCTTCCTGAACCGGAAAGCCCTGCGCCGGCCCTGCTCCCGCGGGCGCATCCAGTGTCGCCCGGGGGGCTGGCACGGGCTTGATCCGGAGCGGAGCAGGCTGCCGGAAGCCGGCGGGTGAACCGGTCCTGTAGCAACTGGCAGAGGGCAAGGTGTGCGTCCGCAGCGCGACATGGGAATAGCCCCGTAAAAAGGCTATAATCGTGAGCCGCCTCGCATCAGCAGAACGCCGCCGATGAGCATTCCAGAAAGCGACAGAGAAATCATGGAATACGACGTGGTCGTGGTCGGTGCCGGCCCGGCCGGCCTGGCCTGCGCCCTGCGTCTGAAGCAGCTCGATGACACGCTCATGGTAGCGGTGATCGAAAAGGCCTCGGAAGTGGGCGCCCACATCCTCTCCGGTGCGGTGATCGAACCGGCAGCGCTGGACGAATTAGTCCCTGGCTGGCGTGAAGACCCGCCACCCGTGTGCGTCGACGTCAGCGATGATGAACTCTGGTATCTCACCCCGGATAGCGGCACCAAACTTCCTACGCCGCCGCAACAGAACAACCATGGCAATGTGATTGTGTCCCTGGGTGCAACCTGCCGTTGGCTGGCCGATAAGGCCGAGGCGGCCGGGGTCGATATTTTCCCGGGCTATGCAGCATCCGCGATTCACTACCGGGAAGACGGCGCCGTCGGTGGCGTGATTATTGGCGATATGGGCGTGGGCCGGGATGGCCAGCCCAAAGATGCCTACATGCAGGGCATAGAGATTCATGCCCCGGTGACCGTGCTGGGCGAAGGTTGCCGCGGTCACTTGAGCAAGCAGCTCATCAAACGCTTCGAGCTGGACCGTGACGCGGACCCACAGACCTACGGCATCGGCATGAAAGAGCTGTGGAAGGTTGCGCCCGGCAAGGCAACGCCCGGCAAGGTGCAACATACCATGGGCTGGCCCCTGGACCCGGCGATCTACGGCGGCAGCTTTATTTACCATCTGGATGACGACCGCATCGCCCTGGGCTTTGTGTGCGGCCTGGATTATGCCGATCCGGATTTCGTACCGTTCGAGGCCTTCCAACAGCTGAAGCACCACCCGAAGGTGCGTGATCTGCTCGAGGGCGGTGAAATCATTTCCAGCGGCGCGCGGGCGCTGGTAGAAGGCGGGTTTCAGTCCCTGCCACGCCTTGAGATGCCCGGCGCGCTTTTGATTGGCGACGCCGCGGGCCTCCTGAATGTGCCGAAAATCAAAGGCACCCACCAGGCGCTGCGCTCCGGCATGCTGGCTGCGGAGCACTTGCACGCACAGAAGTCCGCGGCCGGCTTTGACGCCGCCCTGCGCGCTTCGCCGGTGGTGGAAGAACTGCACAAGGTGCGCAATATCCGCCCCGGCTTTAACAAGGGCCTGTGGCGCGGCCTGCTGACCGCTGCCATCGAGACGGTGACTGGCGGACGCCTGCCACGCACGCTCAACAACCACGCCGATCACACGCAGCTGGCGCAACGCGCGGACTATCACGCGCCAGACCGCCACTGGGTCGATCGCTCGCTAGCGCCACGGGATCGTCTGGCCTCGGTTTATTTCGCCGCTACGGAACATGACGAGGATCAGCCGATTCATCTGCAGATCCTGGAGCCGGATGTCTGCGTTACCCGGTGCGTGGAGGAATTCGGCAATCCCTGTACCCGCTTTTGCCCCGCGCATGTCTACGAAATGGTGGAGGAAGAGCAAGGCAAACGCCTGCAGATCAACAGCGCCAACTGCGTGCACTGCAAGACCTGTGACATCAAGGACCCGTATCAGATTATCAACTGGGTGACGCCCGAGGGTGCGGCGGGACCCAACTACCAGAACATGTAGGGAATCGACGATTCCGGAGGACGTTTCATGAAAATTTTGGTCGGCATTAAGCGTGCCGTGGACTATAACGTTCGCATCCGCGTGCGCTCGGACGGCAGTGGCGTGGAAACCGATGGGGTCAAGATGAGCATCAACCCCTTCGATGAAATTGCCCTGGAAGAAGCACTGCGCATCAAGGAAGCGGGTAAGGCGGAAGAAGTGATCGTGGTGTCTATTGGCGGCGACGAGGTTCAACAACAGTTGCGTACCGGCTTGGCCATGGGCGCTGATCGCGCTATTCAGGTCAATACTGACGAGGCCCTGCAGCCCCTGACGGTGGCTCGTATCTTTGCCGCCCTGGCGGAACAAGAGCATGCGGGGATCGTATTTCTCGGCAAGCAAGCCATTGATGACGACAGCAATCAGGTGGGCCAGATGACCGCCGCGGTTTGGGGGCGACCACAGGCCACCTTTGCTTCCAAAGTGGACATTGACGGTGCCAGCGCACGCGTGACGCGTGAAGTCGATGCGGGCCTGGAGACCATTGAAATTGATCTGCCGGCAGTGATCACTTCGGATCTGCGCCTTAATGAACCCCGCTTCGTGAAACTGCCAGACATCATGAAAGCGAAGCGCAAACCGTTGGACGTGGTGACCATTGATGCACTCGGCGGCCACGCTGGCAACGGCATCAGCGCGGGTCATCATGCCGCACCAGACGCCCGCAGCCGGGGCATCATGGTAGAAGATGCAGCCGCCCTGGTGGGTGAACTGAAAAACCGCGGACTGCTGTAAGGAGCGATACACATGAGTATTTTGATTCTCGCCGAACACGACGGCAGCCAACTTAACCCTGCTACCGCAAAAACCATCAGCTGCGCCGCAGCAATCGGCGGTGCTATTGACGTGCTGGTGCTGGGTGATGCGATCGATAGCGTGGCCGCCCAGGCGGCTTCTTTGCAGGGTGTCAACCGGGTACTGGCCACCAGCGCGCCGCATCTGGCGGCTCCCCTGGCGGTGAACCACGCCGCTGAACTGGCGGCAGCAGCGGACGGCTACAGCCACCTGCTGGGTCCTTCGTCCACCTACGGCAAAGACGTGATCCCCCATGCGGCAGCGCTGCTGGGGGTCAATCAGGTTAGTGACATCATGGCAGTCGATGGACCACGCGCCTTCAAGCGACCTATCTATGCCGGCAATGCGATTGTCGATGTGAATGTACCGGACGACCAGATCGTGGTCGGAACCGCTCGCACGGCTTCCTGGAAGGCCGCCAGTGACGGAGGTAGCGGCAGCGTCGAGGCCCGCCCCGCCGCTGCTGAAGCCGCAGCGCACACGCGTTTTGTTGGCCTGGAATCCGGTGGTGGTGACCGTCCGGACTTACAGACTGCCGACGTGGTGGTTTCCGGTGGACGTGCGCTGGGAAGCAGTGAGAATTTTGAGCTTATTTACCGCCTTGCCGACAAGCTTGGGGCAGGCGTGGGCGCCTCCCGCGCGGCGGTCGATGCCGGCTATGTACCCAACGATATGCAGGTTGGGCAGACGGGCAAGATCATCGCGCCTGATCTTTACCTGGCCGTGGGTATTTCCGGCGCCATCCAGCACCTCACGGGTATCAAGGACGCAGGCACGATTGTGGCCGTGAACAAGGACGCTGATGCGCCCATCTTTGAAATCGCTGACATTGGCCTGGTAGGCGACCTGTTCAGCGTGGTCCCGGAGCTCGAACAGCTTCTGGATTAGCACAGACACTCCGGGCCGGGCTGCTCGCCCGGCCCGGCTCGGCTGTATTTTTCTCACCCCGCAGCCAGCACAATTCGGTATGCTTTCGCAGTGTTTTTTAACGCCGCTGCGAAGCAGGAGATCCGGTTGTGACTGAACCCCTATGGCGCCCCAGCCCCGAGCAAATCGCGCAATCCAATCTGGCCCGTTTTCAGGCTGAAGTCACCACGCCACTCGGGCTGGGTAGCGACTACGAGCAACTGCACCGCTGGAGCACGGAGCATCCGGAAGCCTTCTGGACCAGCCTGTGGGATTTCTGTGGTGTTATCGGCGAGCGCGGTGAGCGCGTTTTGATTGACGCAGAACGCATGCCCGGCGCGCAGTTTTTTCCAGATGCGAAGCTGAATTTTGCCGAAAACCTCCTGCGCTTTCGGGACGACGCCATTGCGCTGGATTTTTACTGTGAGACCGGCCTGCGCCAGCAGTTGAGCTTCGCCGAACTCTATGCGGAGGTGGCACGTACCGCTCAGGCCCTGCGTGATCTGGGGATCGGTCCCGGCGACCGGGTGGCCGGTTTCATGCCCAATGTGCCCCACACGGTGATTGCCATGCTGGCCGCCACCAGCATCGGCGCCATCTGGTCTTCCTGCTCACCGGACTTCGGCCCTGCCGGCGTGCTGGATCGACTGGGTCAAATTGCGCCCCGCGTGCTGTTTTGCGTGGACAGCTATGCCTACGCCGGCAAAGTTCATGACTGTCTAGGCCGCGTGGCAGATATTGCCGCCGGTATTCCCTCTCTGGAGCAGATTGTGGTCTGCCCCTATCTCGAGACGGAAGCCCGCACGGGCCATCTGCAGCAGGCCAGCAGCTATGCGGACTTCACCGCTAACGATGCCAGCGATGTCGACTTCGAACGCCTGCCTTTTAATCACCCGGTCTACATCCTCTATTCCTCCGGCACCACAGGCGTGCCCAAATGCATCACCCATGGCGCCGGCGGCACGCTCTTGCAGCACCTTAAGGAACTGGTGCTGCACACGGACGTTAAGCGAGACGATACGGTATTTTATTTCAGCACCTGCGGCTGGATGATGTGGAACTGGCTGGTGAGCACACTGGCTACCGGAGCCACCACCGTCTTGTGGGAAGGTTCGCCTTTCCACCCCTCGCCCAACGCCATGTTTGACCTCGCTGAACAGGCCCGCATCACCGTCTTCGGCACCGGTGCGAAAGCCATCTCAGCCTGGGAAAAGGAGGGCCTGAAGCCGCGTGAAAGTCACGATCTTTCCGCCCTTCGGACCCTACTATCCACCGGCTCGGTGCTGGCGCCGGAAAGCTTTGATTACGTCTATCGTGACATCAAAAGCGACCTCTGCCTGTCGTCCATATCCGGCGGCACGGATATCGTTTCCTGCTTCGCCCTGGGCTGCAGCAATTTGCCCGTATGGCGCGGGGAACTTCAGTGCGTCGGTCTGGGCATGGCGGTAGAGATTCGTCGCGATGATGGCAGCGCGGCGGCCGTTGATGAAACCGGCGAGCTGTGCTGCACCGCGCCCTTCCCTTCCATGCCGGTGCAGTTTTGGAACGATCCCGACGGCAGCAAATATCGCGCCGCTTATTTTGAGACTTTTCCTGATACCTGGGCCCACGGCGATTTCGCCAAGCTCACCCAACACGGCGGCGTGCAGATATTTGGCCGATCGGACGCGACGCTCAACCCCGGCGGGGTCAGGATTGGCACGGCGGAAATCTATCGTCAGGTGGAAAAGCTGGAAGACGTGCTGGAGAGTATTTGCGTCGGTCAGGACTGGCAGGATGACGTACGCGTGGTGCTGTTTGTGCGCCTGCGGGACGGCCTGACACTGGATGAGGCGCTGATCCAGACCATCAAAGGCACGATTCGCGCCAATGCCACCCCACGCCATGTGCCGGCGAAAATACTGCAGGTCAGTGATATCCCACGCACCGTTTCCGGCAAGATTACGGAACTGGCCGTGCGCGACACGATTCATGGGCGCCCGGTTAAAAATACCGATGCGCTGGCCAATCCGGAAGCGCTGCAGCTGTTTAAGGATCTGCCGGAGCTGGCCCGTTGAAAAACGCCCTGCCGGGCTATCTCAGCCCGCTGCTATTAGGCACCAGCATAGCGCTGAGCGCTTGCGCGCGCGGGATTGCGACGTGTTGCTGACCCCGCACCCTGCTCAATTCCAGCTACAGGCCAAGCTGGCCCAGCGGGAGGCAGACCCGAAATCAGACCCGTTTACAACCCACAGGCCTGCCAAGAAGCTGCCCATGACGCGGAACTGACGTTGCAGGCACGCCTGGTTGCGGAGCGCAGCGACGAGATCAGCCCAGTGCCTCATCCAGATCGGCCAGCAAATCTTCCAGATCTTCGATACCCACAGAAAGGCGCACCAGATCGTCGGTCATACCCAGCTTGGCGCGCGTTTCCGGCGGCACGGACGCATGCGTCATGATGGCAGGATGGTTTACCAGACTTTCCACACCCCCCAGGGATTCGGCCAGGGCAAACAGACGCGTGCGCTCCAGCATGGCTTTAGCCGCGGCAAACCCCCCCTTGGGTACCAGGCTGACGATACCACCGCCCAGGCCGGACATCTGACGCATGGCCAGCTGGTGCTGGGGATGCGCGGGCAGGCCGGGATAAATCACCCGCTCAATGCGCGCATCGGCTTCCAGCCACTCGGCAATGGCCTGGGCATTTTCACAGGTCGCCCGCATGCGCAAATGCAGCGTTTTCAGACCACGCAGCGCCAGAAAGCTGTCAAAAGGCCCCTGAATGGGCCCAACAGAATTGAGTAAAAACCACAGCTCCTCAGCCAGTTCCGCTTCGCGCACCACCGCG
Organism: Lysobacterales bacterium; assembly: GCA_029935455.1. GTDB lineage: Bacteria > Pseudomonadota > Gammaproteobacteria > Xanthomonadales > SZUA-36 > Marinihelvus. The sequence goes on from JAOZKI010000004.1 coordinate 26,220, forward strand.
ATACCTCCGACGATATCGGAATGGCCATTCAGATATTTGGTGGCCGAGTGAATAACGATGTCGGCACCCAGTGCCAGCGGCCGCTGCAGCATGGGCGAGGCGAAGGTGTTGTCGACCACCAGCAGCGCGCCGATCTCACGGGCCACCGCTGCCACCGCTTCAATATCCACCAGCTTGAGCATGGGATTGGTGGGCGTCTCCACCCAGATCATCTTTGTTTCCGGCCGGATGGCCGCGCGCAGGGCGTCCATATCATCAAGTGAGGCAAAACTGAATTTCAGCCCCGCCGAGCGTTCCCGCACGCGATGAAACAGGCGGAAACTGCCACCATAGAGATCATCCATGGCCACCACGTGGGCGCCGCTATCGAGGAGCTCCAGCACCGTGCCAATCGCTGCCATGCCCGAGGCAAACGCGAAGCCGCGGGCACCGCCTTCCAGATCAGCAATGCAATCCTCGTAGGCTTTCCGCGTGGGATTGTGACTGCGCGAGTACTCCCAACCCTGATGCTCACCGGGACTGGACTGGACGTAGGTCGAGGTCGCGTAAATCGGCGGCATGATGGCACCGGTGGAAGGGTCCGGCTGCTGGCCCGCATGAATGGCACGCGTGCCCAGACGATAGGCTCGATCTTTACTCATAACTACTTTTCCTAAGGTGTTCGACGACGGGTCTTATGCGTCTGCGCGGCGGCGCAGATAGTGGAGCAGATCAACCCGGGTAATCAGTCCCAGAAAATCATCCCCATCTTTCACGATGGCGACATAATCCTGATCAAATATGGGCAGCAGTTCATCAATATCAGCATCCACCTGCACGGCGTGGAGTTCCGCCACCATGGCATCACTCACCGGATGCTGGAATCGCTCCTGCTTGCCATACACCGCCAGCAGCACGTCGGATTCATCCAGAATCCCGACCAGCTTGCCCTCCGCGATCACCGGCAACTGAGATACATCATAGAGTTTCATCCGCGTATAAGCATTGGCCAAAGGCTCGTCAGGACCGACCGTGACCGTATCCTTGGAATGAAACGGTCGCGCAATCAGATCACGCAGATCGCCATGCTCTTCCCGCTCCAGAAAGCCCTGATCACGCATCCAGAAGTCGTTGTACATTTTGGACAGGTAGCGGTTGCCGGTATCGCAGGCAAAGGTGAGCACGTTCTTGGGCTCGGTCTGGGCACGGCAATAGCGCAGGGCCGCTGCCAGCAAGGTGCCGGAGGAGGATCCCCCCAGGATGCCTTCCCGGCGCAGCAGCTCACGGCCCGCCTCCATACTGTCCCGGTCAGAAATCGCGTAGGCGCTGTGTACGCGGGTAAAATCGCTGATGGTGGGCAGGAAATCTTCGCCAATGCCCTCTACCAGCCAGCTGCCACTTTTTTCCGACAACGTGCCCTCGTTAATGTATTGCGCCAGAATTGAGCCTTCCGGGTCCGCGAGGACCAGCTCCAGATCTGGCGCGGCCTCAGCGAAGTAGTTGGAAAGCCCGGTTACCGTTCCGCTGGATCCCACGCCCAGCACGATGGCGTCCAGTTCGCCGCCCATCTGCTGCCAGATTTCCGGCCCCGTCACTTCCTCATGGGCTCTGGGATTGGCCGGGTTACCAAACTGGTTAATAAAGAACGCGCCGGGCGTCCGGTCCGCAATGGTCTTGGCCAGATCCTGATAGTACTCAGGGTGGCCCTTGGCCACATCGGAGCGGGTCAGCACCACCTCAGCGCCCATGGCCTTGAGATTGGAAATCTTCTCGCGCGACATTTTGTCCGGGATGACCAGCACCAGTCGGTAGCCCTTCTGTGCAGCCACCAGTGCCAGACCCAGACCCGTGTTGCCAGCGGTCCCCTCCACCAGGGTGGCGCCGGGCTGCAGCAGACCGTCGGCCTCCGCCTGCTCGATCATCTTCAGGCCGATTCGATCCTTGATGGAGCCACCCGGATTTTGACTTTCCAATTTGATAAACAGGCGACAGGGCCCGGTATCAAAGGCATGCGATTCAATCACCGGGGTATTACCAATCAGGTCAAGAATACTGGCGTGTACGTTCATGGTCAGGATCCAAAAAAACAGGGCGCCAGTATAGCGCTCATGGAGGGACAGGCGCTCGCCGGCGCAAAAAAAACGGCCGGATCGACCGGCCGTTTTCTACCTCCCGCCCTTTGTTCCTAGCATCGCGCTTGCAGAGCCGCATCGATGCCAGCGCCCAAGACGCGATCGTTTGACTAATGCGCTAACGCCATAAGCTGGTTGAGCTGATCCTTGGCGTAGAGCTTTTCCTTCTTAAGCTGATGCAGTGTCAGATCATCCATGGGCCGACTACCGGCTTCTGCCTGAGAAACACGCTTATCCAATTCCTGATGCTTGTCGTACAAGCGCCGAAACTCAGCGCTGGTCTTAAGCATGCTCTCCATCTCACTCTGGCGATGTTCAAACATTGATTTCTCCTTTCAGGCCGCAGATCTTTTGTCCACGCGCAGCCGTGCCGACACGGCACGTCGCCGAACGATATGATCCGGGTAAGTTAAATGACTGGGAAAGACGAACTTTCGTTCGCATGATGGGCAGCGGCTTGGATACCGCTGGGGTCATACGCGAAAACCGATTTGGTAAGAATGAAACACCATCTGCCCTTTCAGACTACTCCTCAGCCTCCGCGGCATCAAGTCGCTTCGTCACATTGGGCTTATATGCGAAGATTAATTCGCGAATATAAATAAATATGATATCGAGATGACTTCTCTAATTTATACTCTAGTACGTTGTTTTTACGAATTATCTAATAAGATTACGTCAACCCGGCGGTTCTTCGCCCGCCCGTCAACCGTGTCATTGCTGTCGATGGGATAGTCCTCTCCCATGCCCACTGCGCTCAAGCGGCCCGCGGCAACCCCCAGGTCCACCAGCGCCGCCTGCACCGCCTCTGCACGCAACTGTGACAGACGCATGTTTTCCTCAGCGCTGCCCGTGCTGTCCGTATGCCCCTCAATCCGGATCATCTTGTCGGGCTCGGTCTGTAGCAGATCAACCACCTCAACCAGGCTGGTCATGCCCTCTTCACGGAGGCTGGTCGCACCGCTGGCAAACAGGACGTCGCCCAGGGTAACCACTACCCCACTCTCCGTCTCACGCAGCTGCAGGTTTTCTAACTGGCGCTTGAGCGAATCCATCTGCTCCATGGCCAACTCAACTTCACGCCGCGCAAGCTCCGCCTCGGAGGCCCGCGAGTCAGCCAAACGGCGTGCCTGCGCCGCCTCCTCACGGGCCTGCTCCGCCAGGCGGGAGGACTCCTCTTCCTGCTCACGCGCTGCGGCCGCCTCAGCACGCCGCCGCTCGGCATCCTCGGCCGTCGCCGCCATCATCAGGCGGGCCTGGGCGGCCTCTTCCCGGGCCTGCTCCGTCTCCAGCTGACTGGCCCTGATCAACATGCGACTGCGTTGACTTTCGAGCTCACTGAACTGCGTGCGCAGCTGTTCACGCTGCGCCGTTGCGCGCGCAATTTGGATTTTCTTCTCCGCCAGATACAACTGCTGATCGCGGGCCGTTGACTGGGTCTCCAACTGCGCCTGCCGTAGGGCACGTTGGGCCTCCGCCAGGCTGGCAGAGCCATACCCCTGAAGCTCCTCATCCGCCTCCAGCTGCTCCAGCTGCATGCGTACCCGCTCCAGCGCAAGATCTTTTTTAGGTGCTACCTGACAGGCCGAAAGCGTCACGGCAAAGGCCAGGATGGCGGTGATTCGAATCCCGTAACTCATTGCCAATCCTCCCCGTAGGTATCGATCAGATCCACCCGCAACGCCTCATTGGCGCGACGCAGTTCGTTGACCTTGCGACGCTGAGCCGCGGCCAGCGATTTTTCCAGCGCCAGCATGGCGTTAATCTCAGCCCGTTCCAAATCATTGAAAGCCAACGCGTAGTCTCGTCGATCACTGGCAGCGCGGGCGGTTTCGAGTCGCTCTCGTGCAAAACGCAGATCGGTGGGGGCAAGCTCCTCGGCACCTGCGGCCTCAGCCTCAGCGATGGCGCGCTCAGCCACAGCAAAGTTATCAGCGCTGGGTGGATTGGACGTGCATGCCGTCAGCAAGGCAAGGGCAAGGAGCAGCAGAAAGCGGGAAAGTTTAAGCATGGCCTGTTCGCCTGAGAGTCACTACCCAATTATGAAGCAAGCCTTGCCCGCCGTGAACCACTGGTAGGGAGATCGTGTCAGTTGGCGTCCGGCTGCTGCTCGGGCGCGGCCGCGGCAAAGGCCGGCAGGGCCCGGCAGTGCGCCACAATACGTTCCAGCAAAGGATAGGGCTGCAGGGAAAATCCGAAGCGGTCCGCATTGTAGGCCTGGGCAACGAGGCACAGCTCAGCCAGCCCGGGCGCAGCCCCCAGACAGGTGTCCCCGGCGCGACCGTCCTGCTCCAGACGCCGCTCCATGGTCTGAAAACCAGACGCCATCCAATGATGCATCCAGGCTTCACGGGCCGCGTCATCGGCGCCCAATTCACGCCCGAGATACTGCTGCACACGCAGGTTGTTCAGCGGGTGGATTTCACAGGCCACATCCTGGGCGAGGGCCCGCACCAGGGCCCGGTCCTCTGCCGCAGCGGGCAGCAATGCCGGCTGCGGATGCACCTCTTCCAGGAACTCACAAATCGCCAGCGACTGGCTGATGCGCTGGCCCTGCCAAATCAGCACCGGAACCAGACCAGCCGGGTTGAGTTCCCGGTAGGTTTGCGCATGCTGCTCACCCCCGTCACGCACCAGGTGCACCGATTCGTAGCGCCAGTCGAGCCCCTTCAGATTCAGCGCAATGCGAACCCGATAGGCGGCGGTACTGCGCCAGTAGCCGTAGAGGACAGGCGCCTCAGGGCTCATAGGCCTCAATCACCTGCTCAATCGTGCCAAAGATATTTTCATCATCACCGTTGAGCATTTCGATACGAATCGTGTCACCAAAACGCATGAACGGTGTGGCCGGCTTGCCATCGGCAATAATTTCCAACATGCGCCGCTCCGCAAGGCAAGAAGCTCCGAGGGCCGTGTCCTGATTGGCGATGGTGCCGGAACCAACAATGGTGCCAGCGCTCAGCGGCCGCGTCTTGGCCGCATGCGCTACCAGCTGGCCAAAATTGAATTGCATATCCGTGCCCGCATCGGGGCTGCCAAACCACTCACCATTGAGATAGGAATGCAGCGGCAGGCGCAACTCACTGTCCTGCCAATCGTCACCGAGTTCATCCGGCGTCACCAGCACCGGGCTGAGCGCTGAACGGGGCTTGGACTGCAGGAAGCCGAAACCCTTGGCCAGCTCACCTGGGATCAGATTGCGCAGACTCACATCATTGACCAACCCCACCAGCAGCAACTGCTCGGCCGCCTCTTCCGGGCTGGCGGCCATGGGCACATCGCCGGTAACGACGACGACTTCCGCCTCAAAATCAATGCCGTAGTCTTCACTGACTACTGGCACCGGCGCGCGTGGTGGCAGAAACCCGGAAGCCGTGGCCTGATACATGAGCGGATCCTCGTAGAAGGTCTCCGGCACTTCGGCACCGCGAGCGCGGCGCACGCGCTCCACATGCGGCAGATAGGCGCTGCCATCTAAGAACTCAAAGGCCCGGGGCAGAGGGGAAGCGAGGGCCTCCATATCCAGTGGCTGGGCCTGATCGCAGTCGCCGGCATTCAGGGCCGCCGACAGGGCTTCGAGCTGCGGTGCTGCCTCAGACCAGTTTTCCAACGCCTCACGCAAGGAAGGCGCTATCGAATCGGCCAGCACGTACTCATCCAGTTCGCGTTTGACCACAATGAGGCGCCCATCGCGCCCATGCTTGAGAGATCCCAGTTTCATGAGTTTTGTCCGTTCTATAAAGTCGTTTAGTGAGCCGGTGAATCAGCCTTTCCAAGAGTCCACATAGCCGGTCCATTCGATCGGCTCGGCCGCATCCAATACCTGCAGCGCATCACGCGTATCCAGCATGACCGCCACCTCGTTGGTCCCTTCAGCCGCGGGCTTAAAGGCATTTTTCAGGGCTTTCGGGTGCGGCCCATGGGTAAAACCACAGGGGTGCAGCGTCATCATGCCCGGATGGATGTTATCGCGGGAGAAAAACTCGCCAGCGTGGTAGAACAACACCTCATCATAGTCATCATTGTTGTGGAAAAACGGCACCTTCAGCGCACCCGGGTCGCTCTCAAAAGGCCGCGGCACAAAGGTACAGACCACAAAGCGGTTGGCCACAAAAGTGGTGTGGGCCGACGGTGGCAGATGATAGCGGTGACTCATGAGGGGACGAATATCGCGCCAGTTGATGCGCACGGGCATGAGATCACCGTGCCAACCCACCGCATCCAGTGGATTGAAGGGATACACCATGGTGGTAATTTGATTCTGCCGTTTGATCAGCAGCTCCCACTCTGTCTCGTCCTGTTGGGCCCGGAAGGCCTCATCCAGGCTCGGTGTATCCAGCATGGCTGGGTCGAAGATGGCATGCGGGCCCAGCAGCCCCTTCTCGGGCAACTGATAGCTGGAATTGGTGGCTTCGATCAGCAGCATCCGCATGGGCGCCGCTGACTCCAGACGCCACATGGTGCCTCGCGGCAGCATGATGTAATCGCCCTCAGCTACTTCCAGATGACCATAGTCGCAAAACAGATGACCACTGCCAGCATGGATAAACAGCAGCTCATCACCATCGGCGTTGCGCACCAGTTGGTCCATGGACGCGGTCATCTCCCATAACCTGACGCTAACCTGAGCATTGCCCAAAAGGGCGCGCGCGTGCCAGGGCGTGGGGCCAAACTCCGCCAGCCGGGTGGTATCGAAAGCGCGCGGACGCAGCGGGCCCTCCATGCGGGTCCAGGCCGTGGGCGGATGCTGATGGTGCATATGACTGGCCGGGCCGAAAAAGCCCTCCTTGCCCAGTTCCCGCTCATAGGTGCCCTCAGGCAGGTCCGTATGCGCCTGACGCGACGCATTGCCTTCTACCCTGGGCGTGCTGATCCAGCGCTTGGCCATGCTGCTACCCCCCGTGCTCTACAGGACGCCGCGGCGCACCTGATCCAGTTCAATGGACTCGAACAGGGCCGTGAAGTTGCCCTCACCAAAGCCCGTGTTGCCCTTGCGCTGAATGATTTCGAAAAAGATCGGGCCGATATTGGTCTGCGTAAAAATCTGCAGCAGCAATTTCTTACCCGTCTCCTGATCCGCATCAATCAAAATGCGGTTTTCACGCATACGCTCAACGTCTTCATCATGTTCCGGCACGCGCCGGTCAATGATCTCATAGTAGGTGTCCGGCGTATTCAGGAAGCTCACTTCCTGCGCCCGCATGCGTTCAATCGTGTCATAGATATCATCCGTGAACAGGGCAATATGCTGCACACCTTCGCCCCGATACTCTTCCAGATACTCATTGATCTGGCTTTTCGGATCTTCCGATTCGTTAATAGGAATACTGATCACGCCGGTGGGCGAGGTCATGGCGCGGGACAGCAGACCAGTCTGCTTGCCCTTGATGTCGAAGTAGCGCACTTCGAAGAATCCAAACAGGCGCTCATAGAAACTGGCCCACTGATTCATATTGCCGAAATACACGTTGTGCGTGAGGTGATCGATAAAGGTCAGACCAAAACCTTCATGCTCACCGCTGGCGCCCGGCAGCAACTCGTAGTCCCGCGCCAGAGGCGAGCCATCCTGGCGATCGACCAGATAGAGCATGGAGCCGCCGATGCCTTTGATCTTGGGGCCATCCAGCGCACTGCCCGGGAACTCACTCATGGATTTTGCATCTTTACTCAGGCACGAGCGGTAGGCCTTGTCGGCGTCGGCAACGCGTAGGGCGAATCCCGTACAGCAGGGCCCATGCTTGGCCGCAAATTCAGCGGCAAAGCTGTCCGGTTCCTCGTTCACCAGAAAATTGATGTCACCCTGACGATAGAGCGTAATGGCGCGCTGCTTGTGACGCGCAATGGGTGCAAAACCCATCTGCGTGAACAGCTCGTGCAGAAGCTGCGCATCGGGCGCTGCATACTCGATGAATTCAAACCCCTCCACACCCAGTGGATTGTCGCGTAGGTCGGTCATGATGTCCTCCGGGGCCATCGGGAATCCGAGTGGCCAGGTCAAGTAATTGGCAGCCAGGGATGCGGGCTGCGAGCATGCCCGTTATAATAGTTTCAATTGTAACTATTGGCAAGCATTAGGCACCTCGGGAGGGCTATCTATGCCACAGGATCTGAAGCAGTTTGAGCTCGAACACTTCCTGCCCTATCGCCTGTCACTGCTGTCCAACACAGTCAGTGAGGGCATCTCACTCGCCTACCGTACCGCCTATGGCCTGAGCGTAACGGAATGGCGCGTTATTGCCATTCTGGGCCGCTTCCCTGGCCTGACAGCATCTCAGATTCGCGCCCGTGGCATGATGGATAAGGTGGCCGTAAGCCGGGCAGTCGCCAAGCTGGTGGAAAAAGAACTGGTGGCGCGGGAGGACCATGAGGAAGACCGCCGACGGGTTCTCCTGACACTGACCAAAGACAAAGGTCGAGGCCTGTTCCGGCGGGTCGTGCCACAAGCCATGCGTTATGAAGCGAAGCTGTTGAACAGCCTGAGCGTGTCAGAGCGCGCACAGCTCGATGGCTTGCTGGAAAAACTGCAGACTGCGGCGCTGACGCTGAACCAGGCCGACCAGGAGCACGCCTAGGCCAGCAGCAGCCTGGGTCTACTGACCCAGCGCTGTGCGCACGTCCATAAGCTCCGGGAAGAAGGTCAGGTCCAGGGCCTTGCGCAGAAACCCGACGCCGGAAGAACCGCCAGTACCGGTCTTGAAACCAATCACACGCTCTACCGTTTGCAGATGCCGAAAGCGCCAAAGCTGGAAACTTTCCTCCACATCTACCAACTTTTCGCACAGCTCATACTCTTCCCAGAAGCGGTTGGGCTGCTCATAGATGCGCTGATAGACCGGCACCAGACCTTCATCGCGCACGTGCGGTATGGACCAGTCCCGCTCGCAATGATGGCCGTCGATGGCGTGGCCCCGCCGTGCCAGAAAACAGAGAAACTCGTCATAGAGGCTGGGGGCCTCCAGCGCCTCACGCAGGGTTTCCTGACCCCCCGGGTCATGCCGGAATACCTTGATCATTTCGTGATTCTTGTTGCCGAGCAAGAACTCCACCAAACGATACTGAAGCGATTGAAAGCCGGAAGCAGAGCGCAGCGCGCCGCGGAACTGGACATATTCCGTGGGCGTTAGCGTCGCCAGCACGGACCATTGCTCGGACAGCTGCCGCTGCACCTGCTTGACCCGTGACAAAATTTTGCTCACGGGCCCAGGGTTATCGCCGGCGATGTGTTCACAGGCCGCGCGCAACTCATGAATAATGAGTTTCATCCACAGCTCAGCCACCTGGTGCTGGACGATAAACAGCATTTCATCGTGATGACGCGGCTCACTGAGCGGCTCCTGAGCCGATAGCAACCGATCCAGCCCCAGGTAGCCACTGTAGGTCAGACGGTCGGCCAGCGAAGTCTTGATACCCGCCTCCAGAGGCCGTCGATTCTCTTTTTCTTCACTCACAGCTGTGCACACTCCGCGCGCTTTTTATGCGACTTCTAAGGGCGGCTAGACCTGCCCGGCCAAAACGGAAGTATAATAGCCAACTTTTTTCTGCCCCGGGGGGGGATTTCGACCTTCCCTTCCGCCCACCCGGACTCGAAAGGACGCCTGATATGCCGGCCACCGTTGCCTCTTTTAAGATCGACTTTTTCCAGTTCCTGACGCCCGACGGCCACCTTGTGAAAGGCGAGGTTCCGCCGCTGGCCACCGATTTTGAGGAACTGATTCGTCTCTATAAGCTCATGGTCAAGACCCGTGTATTCGACAAGAAGGCCATCGCACTGCAGCGCACGGGCAAGCTCGGCACCTACGCCTCCTGCCTCGGCCATGAGGCCGCTCATATGGCCATCGGCAGCGCCATGCAGCAGGAAGACTGCTTTGCACCCATGTACCGCGAGTACGGGGCCCAATTCTGCCGTGGCGTCAAAATGTCCGATGTTCTTAACTACTGGGGTGGTGATGAGCGCGGCAGTGATTTCGCCGGGCCAGCGCATGATTTTGCCTGGTGCGTGCCGATCGCTACCCAGTGCCTGCACGCCGCCGGCGCCGCGCTGGCCTATAAGCTGCGGGGCGAGGCGCGAGTGGCCGTGTCCGTGGTCGGCGATGGCGGCAGCTCCAAGGGTGACTTCCTCGAGGCCATTAATGCAGCCAGTGCTTTCGAACTGCCACTGGTGCTGGTGATTGTGAACAATCAGTGGGCCATTTCCGTGCCCCGCTCCAAGCAGAACTCGGCCCAGACCCTGGCACAAAAAGGGGTGGCCGGGGGCCTGCCCTCCATTCAGGTGGACGGTAACGACGTGATTGCCGCCCGCTGGGCCATGGACGAAGCCATCGCCGGGGCCCGGGCCGGTAAGGGCGGCACCGTGGTGGAGATGATCACCTACCGCCTGTCAGACCACACGACCGCAGATGACGCCACCCGCTATCGGGACACGGAAGAGGTCGATGCGGCCTGGAAACAGGAGCCTATCGTGCGGCTGCGCCGCTATTTGACCGCGCAGGACCAGTGGAGCGATGAGCAGGAAGCAGCCCTGGAAAAGGAAGCGGCAGCCGAGGTGGATGCGGCCGTTAAGGAATATCTGGATCTGGGCAAACCGTCCATCGAATCCATGTTTGATTATATGTACGCCGAGCTGCCGCATGACCTGGCGGCCCAGCGGGAACGCGCGCTGGAGGAGCTCAAGTAATGGCGAACGTTGCAATGGTAGAAGCGGTCACCATGGCGCTGGCCTGGGAAATGGCCAACGACGACGCGGTGGTGGTGCTGGGTGAAGACGTGGGTATCAACGGCGGCGTGTTTCGCGCGACGGCCGGGCTCGCTCAGCGCTTCGGTGATGAGCGCGTTATTGATACACCGCTGGCGGAGACCATGATCGCTGGCCTGTCCATCGGCATGGCAGCCCAGGGCATGAAGCCGGTGGCCGAAGCCCAGTTCATGGGCTTTATCTATGCCATGGTCGATCACATGATCTGCCACGCCGCGCGCATGCGACACCGGACCCGTGGTCGCCTGAGCTGCCCCATGGTGCTGCGAGCACCCTTCGGCGGCGGCATCCATGCGCCGGAACATCACTCGGAAAGTACGGAAGCCCTGTTTGCACACATTCCGGGGCTCCGCGTGGTGATTCCCTCATCCCCCTCGCGTGCCTACGGACTGCTGCTGGCAGCCATCCGCGACCCGGATCCGGTGGTCTTTCTGGAGCCGAAGCGCATCTACCGACTCAATAAGGAGGAGGTAGAGGACAATGGCGAAGACCTGCCGCTGGACGTGTGCTACGTGCTGCGCGATGGCACGGACATCACCCTGGTGACCTGGGGTGCCATGGTCAAAGAGACGCTGGAGGCGGCCGACAAGCTGGCCGAGCAGGGCGTAAGCGCCGAGGTCATTGATGTGGCGACCATCAGCCCATTGGATATGGACACGATTATCGAGTCGGTGGAAAAGACCGGTCGCTGCGTCATCGTGCATGAAGCGGCCCGCATGTGCGGCGTGGGCGCGGAGATTGCCGCCAACCTGGCTGATGCAGGCCTCTATAATTTGCATGCGCCCGTGCGGCGCGTCACCGGCTATGACTCAGTCATGCCGCTGTACAAAATGGAAATGAAATACATGCCCAGCGTCGGGCGCATCCTGAACGCTGTTACGGAGGTGCTGGAAGTCTCATGAAGATCTTTAACCTGCCGGACCTGGGCGAAGGCCTGCCGGATGCAGAAATCGTTGAGTGGCTGGTCGCCGAGGGCGATGAACTGACGCTCGATCAGCCCATGATCAATATGGAAACTGCCAAGGCCGTGGTGGAGGTCCCCTCACCGTTCACGGGCAAACTGGTGAAGTGTTTCGGTCAGGCCGGAGACGTGATTGAAACGGGCAAGCCCCTGGCCGGATTCGATGTCGGTGACGGCACCGATGCTGCCGATGATGCGCCCGAAGCCGATGCGCCGGTAACGGAGGCAGACGCCGCACCGGACGCCAGTGGCGATCAGGATGCGCGCGCCGACAGCGGTACCGTCGTTGGGGCCATGGAAACATCAGATCAACTGGTGCGGGAGACCGTGTCCAGCGTAGCTGGCATCAAGGTAACTCCGGCGGTGCGCGCCATGGCGCGCAAACTGAAGGTGGACCTGGCACGGGTCACAGCGACCGGCAAGGATGGTGTGGTGACCCGGGCTGATGTGGAAGCGGCAGCCAAGAACCCACCCGCTGCTGCCCCCGCCGCTCCGGCCAGCCCAGCACCGGCGGCAGCCGCTCCAGCGACGCCACCGCCGGCGCCCGCTGCCGCAACCGGCGAGTGGGAGCCTATCCGGGGCACGCGCCGCACCATGGCACGGGTGATGAGCGAATCCCATGCGCAGGTGGTGGCCACCACGCTTATGGACGACGCCGACATTCACGCCTGGGACCACCGCCAGGACGTCACGGTACGCCTGTTACGAGCCCTGTGGGCCGGAGCCTGTGTGGAACCGGGCCTGAACGCCTGGTACGACGGCGACAAGGGCATGCGCATGATCCACAAGAATATGGACGTGGGCATGGCCGTGGATACACCGGATGGCCTGTTCGCCGCCGCCTTACGGCGCGTAAACAGCAATACGCCGGAACAGGTACGCGCTTCCATTGACCGCCTGAAGGTGAACGTCAAGAACCGCTCCATTCCGCCGGAAGACCTGCGCGATTACACCATTATGCTTTCCAACTTCGGTGTTTTCGCCGGCCGCTATGCCACGCCCATCATCAATCCGCCCTGCGTGTGCATTGTTGCTGCTGGCAAAAGCCGACATGAGGTAGTGCCCGTGCTGGGTGGTTTTGAGGTGCATCGCATCATGCCTTTGTCGCTCACCTTTGACCATCGCGCCTGTACGGGCGGGGAGGCAGCGCGCTTCCTGAAAGCCATGCTTGAAGACCTGCGGCGCCCGGACTAACTTCGCGGCTCGCAGAGCCGCCAGAGCCCGGCTTGTACTTCCAGCGTGCTTTTAGTACCATGCGCGCGCCTGAAAGAGCGGTACGCCGCACCTTCAGGCAAAAACTCATTCCATCCAGGACTGCGGTCCTACCGGGTGGAAAATACGCACACTTGCCGCAACGGTCCGGTTGGGTGCCCTGACATGAAAACAGGGTTTCCGGACAGGGCAAGTGGAGGACAAACCCGGGAATCAGCCCTGCGCTGACGGTGCCAGCTTTGCCGGCCGCCGCGGCTATGGCATTCCCTTTAATAGGAAGACACCAATGGCAGACGTCACCATGCGCCAAATGCTTGAAGCAGGCGTACACTTCGGTCATCAGACCCGCTACTGGAACCCGAAAATGGCTCCGTTTATTTTCGGCGCCCGGGGCAAGATTCACATTATCAACCTGGAGAAAACGCTGCCGCTGATGGTGGATGCGTTGAACTACACCAGTGGCCTGGCAGCGCGACGCGGCAACATTATCTTCGTTGGCACCAAGCGCGCAGCCTCCCAATCCATTCAGGAAGAAGCGCAGCGCTGCGGCATGCCCTATGTGTCCCACCGCTGGCTGGGCGGCATGCTGACGAACTTCCGCACCATTCGTCAGTCCATCAAGCGCCTCAAGCACCTTGAGCAGTCGGCTGAGGACGGTTCCTTCTCCCACCTGCAGAAGAAAGAAATCCTGCAGCTGCAGCGCGAGCAGGAAAAACTGGAGCGCTCCCTGGGCGGAATCAAGGACATGAAAGGCCTGCCAGACGCCATGTTTGTGGTGGACGTCAGCCACGAAGACATCGCCATCAAGGAAGCCAAAAAGCTGGGCATTCCGGTCATCGCAGTAGTGGATACGAACTGCTCTCCGGAAGGCATCGACTATGTGATCCCGGGCAATGACGACGCGATCCGTTCGGTCCGTCTCTATGCACAGCTGGTCGCTGACTCGATTCTGGAAGGTCGCGCCTCCATGCCGGCCCCGGAAGACGCCAACGATGAGTTCGTCGAACTGGATGCGGATGGCAACCCGGTCAAGCGCGCCCGCGGCAAGAAAGAAGAAGCCAAAAAGCCGGCACGCAAGAAGGTGAGCAAAAAGGTCAGCAAGAAAGCCGCACCGAAGAAAGAAGCGGTAGCGGATGCTGAAGAGAAAGCACCGGCAAAAGCGAAGGACGAAGCCAAGGCTGGCGAGCAGCCCGCCGCAGAGCCCGCCGCGGAAGAGGAAGCCAAGCCGGCGGCCAAGAAAGTCAGCAAGAAAGCCGCGCCCAAGAAGAAAGTCGCCAAAAAGAAGGTGACCAAGAAGGCAGCAGCGAAAAAAGCGGACAGCGCGAAAGAGGAAAAAGCCGCTGAGCCGAAAGCCGACAAGGCCGAAGACGACAGCTAAGGCTGACCCAGGGGCGCCGCAGTAGCGGCGCCACCCGGGCCCGTTACGCCAAATCCCGCGATACAGGATTTGGACATCTGAACGCATTGATTGAGAGGTAAGTCCCATGGCAGTGACAGCTGCATTGGTTAAGGAACTCCGCGAGCGCACCGGCGCTGGCATGATGGAATGCAAAAAAGCCCTGGTAGAAACCAACGGCGACATGGATACGGCCATTGAAAACCTGCGCAAATCAGGTTTGGCCAAAGCCGACAAGAAAGCCGGTCGCGTTGCCGCCGAGGGCAAAGTCGTTGTGGCCCAGCAGGGCGCACGCGCCGTGCTGGTTGAGGTCAACTCGGAAACGGACTTCGTGGCCAAAGACGAAAACTTCCTGGCATTTGCGGACGCGGTCGCGCAGGCAGCCCTGGACGTAGACAGTGTAGAAGCGCTGCAGGCCGCAGCGCTGGATGGCGCTTCTGTGGAAGATGCGCGTCAGGCACTGGTTGCCAAGCTGGGTGAAAATATTCAGGTGCGCCGCATGGCAGGCCTGTCCAGCGAAGGCACCATCGGCTCCTACATCCACGGTGGACGCATTGGCGTGCTGGTGGAACTGGAAGGTGGTGATGAAGCGCTGGCCAAAGATCTGGCCATGCACGTGGCGGCTCTGAGCCCGGCCTATGCCACGGCTGATGAGGTACCGGCCGAGGTACTGAACAAGGAAAAAGAAATCTTGGTCGCTCAGGCTGCCGATTCCGGCAAACCGGCTGAGATCATCGAAAAGATGGTGGAAGGTCGCCTGCGCAAGTTCCTGGCCGAGATCACTCTGGTGGGTCAGCCATTTGTAAAAGACGGCGATGTTACCGTCGGCAAACTGCTTGATCAGAAGGGTGCGTCTGTGAAAGGATTCACGCGTCTTGCCGTTGGCGAAGGCATCGAGAAGAAAGAAGAGAACTTCGCTGAAGAGGTCATGCAACAGGTGGCCGGCAGCTGATTCAACAGGAGCCCCTGTGAGCACACCGGTCTACCAACGCATTCTACTTAAACTCAGCGGTGAAGCACTGCTGGGCGGCGAAGACTACGGCATTGATCCGCTCATCCTTGAGCGGATCGCCGGAGAAATCCGTGAGGTCAACGGCGCCGGGGTAGAGGTCGCCGTGGTCATCGGCGGCGGCAACATCTTTCGCGGCGCTGGCCTGGCCCAGTCGGGTATCGACCGGGTTACCGGCGACCATATGGGCATGCTGGCCACGGTCATGAACTCCCTGGCGCTGCAGGACGCGCTGGAGAAGAACGGCACAGCGGCCCGGGTCATGTCTGCCCTGGCCATTCACGACGTGTGCGAAGACTACATCCGCCGGCGCGCCGTTCGGCACCTGCAGAAAGGCCGCGTGGTTATCTGTGCAGCCGGTACCGGCAACCCCTTCTTCACCACCGATACGGCCGCCGCCCTGCGCGCGATTGAGATCGGCGCTGATATCGTACTCAAGGCCACCAAGGTCGACGGCATCTACACGGCCGATCCGAAACTGGTAAAGGAAGCCTCGCGCTACGAATCCCTGTCCTATGACGAAGTCATCGAGGGCAAACTGCGCGTCATGGACGCCAACGCGATCGTGCTCTGCCGTGAACAGGAAATGCCCATTCGCGTCTTCAACGTGTTCGAACCCGGCAATCTGATGAAGCTGGTCACCGGACACCCGGTGGGATCCATCGTTCACTGACGCACCGCTTCCATCCGCAACCGCGGACGGATAGCTGCTAGAATTTCACGCCTGACTGCCGTGCTCGGCCTCAAGACCGTAGCCACCGGCCTGTAATGGGAGTAAACCATGCTGGAAGACATCAAAAAAGACACGAAAATCCGCATGCGCAAGTCCTTGGACGCGCTGCAGAATGAACTAAAAAAAATCCGTACCGGGCGCGCCCATCCCAGCTTGCTGGAACACGTACAGGTGGATTACTACGGTAGCCAGGTGCCCATCAGCCAGGCGGCCAACGTTAAGGTAGAGGATGCCCGGACCCTGGCCGTCACGCCGTTTGACAAGTCCATGACCGGCACCATTGAGAAAGCCATCATGACCTCGGATCTGGGGCTGAACCCCACCTCTGCCGGCGAGGTGATCCGCATTCCCCTGCCCCCGCTGACGGAAGAACGCCGGCGCGATCTGGGCCGGGTCGTGCATCAGGAAGGTGAGAACGCCAAAATCGCCATCCGCAATATCCGACGCGATGCCAACACCTCCCTGAAGGAGCTGGAAAAGGAGAAAGAGATCTCTGAGGACGAAGAGCGGCGCGGTGAAACCGAGGTGCAGCAGATCACCGACCAGATGGTGTCCGAAGTCGACACCATCGTGGCGGAGAAAGAAAAGGAACTGCTGGAAATCTGATGTCGGAGCGCGTGCTACCGGGTCATGTCGCCATCGTGATGGACGGCAATGGCCGCTGGGCGGAGCGGCGCAAGCTCTCCCGTAACCTGGGCCATCAGGCCGGGCTGCGGGCCCTGCGACGAACCGCGCGGCACGGCGCCAAAATCGGCATCAAGACGCTAACCGTATTTGCCTTCTCCAGTGAAAACTGGAATCGTCCGGAAAAAGAGGTCTCGCGCTTGATGGACCTGTTCATGAGCGCCCTCGACAAGGAAATGAAAGGCCTCTACGAACACGGCGTGCGCATGCGCTTTATTGGTGATCGCTCAGCCTTTCACCCGGCGCTGCAGGAACGCATGCAGGCCGCCCAGGAACTGACCGCGGGCAACACGCGCACCCAACTGAACGTCGCCGCTAACTATGGCGGGCGCTGGGACATCCTGCAGGCGGCTCAAAAATTGGCTGCGCAGGCCCAGGCCGGCAATTTGGACCCCGCGGCTATCGACGAACAGTGCTTCGGCGGCGCTTTGGCTCTGCATGACACGCCCGATCCCGATCTGTTTATCCGTACCGGCGGCGAACAACGCATCAGCAACTTTCTGTTGTGGCAATCGGCCTACACGGAGTTCTACTTTAGCGACAAGCTCTGGCCAGACTTCAACGGTGAAGAGCTGGATCGGGCCATCAGCGCTTACCAGTCCAGGGAACGGCGCTTCGGACTCACTGGCGAGCAATTACGCGCCCGCGCCAGGGCGGGCTGATGCTCAAAACCCGCATCCTCACCGCGCTGGTGCTGCTGCCAGTCGCGCTCAGCGGCATCTTCCTCTTGACGCCGCAGAACTTTGCGCTGGCCGTCGCCCTGCTGTTGCTGGTTGGGGCCTGGGAATTCCACCGATTGGCCCGTTTGCAGAGCATGGGCGGCGTCATGCTGGTCCTGCTGCAGGCCGCTTTACTGGCGCTCCTCTGGCACTACGCGGACCATTGGCGTCCGGACCCTATTCGCACCATGGAGGGGCTGTGCGTGCTCTGGTTGCTGCTGTTCAGTCAGCTGCGCTGGCATGACCCGAGCCAGCCACCGCGATCCATCTATACGCTGCAAGTCTGTGGCAACGCGCTGGTCAGCATCAGCGGTGCCTGGCTGGCTCTATCCTGGCTGCGCGCAGAGCCGGCCGGCCAATGGTGGATTCTGACCTTGCTATTGACCATCTGGGCGGCCGATATCGGCGCCTATTTTGCCGGGCGCCGCTTCGGCAAGCGCAAGCTGGCACCCCGCATCAGCCCGGGCAAGACCTGGGCCGGCTTGTTCGGTGGCCTGGCCAGCGCCATGCTGGTGGCCGTACTGGCCGGACGCTATCTGCCGGGACTGGCAGCACCAGCACTACCCATGGCTATGCTGGGCGCCCTCACGGCCCTGGTGTCGGTCGCCGGCGACCTCTTCATCAGCCTGCACAAACGGACCGTGGGCATGAAAGACACGGGGCGCCTGTTTCCGGGCCACGGCGGTGTGCTTGATCGCTTCGACAGCTTGCTATCGGGTGCGCCTTTCTTCGTGCTTGGCAAATTATTGTTGGGGCTTTGAGCGTGGCATCACGCGAGCAACTTGCCGTCCTCGGTGCCACCGGCTCCATCGGCACCGCCACGCTGGATGTGGTGGCCCGTCATCCACAGCGCTATCAGGTATACGGCCTCAGCGCTCATAGCCAGGTCCATGAACTGGCCCGGCTGTGCCAACAGACTGGCGCCGAAGTGGCCGTTATTAGCGATCCTGAACGCTATCAAGATCTGCAGCGGGCGCTGAGCGCAGCCGGCAGCAAGGCGCGGGCGCTGGCCGGTCCAGAGGGACTGCTGGAGCTGGTGGAGCAGGACCAGGTCACCACGGTCATGGCCGCCATCGTCGGCGCTGCGGGCCTCGCGCCGACGCTCCGGGCAACGGAACTGGGCAAGCGGGTCCTGCTGGCCAACAAGGAATCCATGGTCATTGCCGGTCCGCTGTTTCGCCACACGCTGGAGCAAAGCAGTGCCACTCTGATTCCCGTGGACTCAGAACATAACGCGCTGTTTCAGGCGCTGCCGTCAGACCATCAGGACGGACTGGCCCAATGCGGCGTGGAGCAACTCATACTCACGGCCAGCGGTGGCCCTTTTCTGCACGCCAGCGAGACCGATTTAGAAGCGGTGACGCCGGCTCAGGCCTGCAAACATCCAAACTGGGATATGGGCAGAAAAATCTCGGTGGATTCAGCCACACTCATGAATAAGGGGCTGGAGGTGATCGAAGCCCGCTGGCTCTTCAACGCGGCTCCGGACCAATTGGATGTGGTGGTACACCCACAAAGCATTGTGCATTCCCTGGTGCGCTATCGGGATGGCTCCCTGCTCGCCCAGCTGGGCCTGCCGGATATGCGCACGCCGATTGCCCACGCGCTGGCCTGGCCCGAGCGCATCGAATCCGGCGTCGCAGCGCTGGACCTCACGGCCATGGAAAAACTTGAATTTCATGCGCCGGACCGCAATCGTTTTCCCTGTCTGGCACTCGCTTTCGAGGCCATGCAGGCGGGCGGCAGTGCTGCCGCCAGTCTGAACGCAGCCAACGAGATTGCCGTGCAGGCTTTCCTCGATGGTGAAATTAGGTTTACGGACATCGCACGCGTGGTGGCCCATACTCTGGATCAGGCGGGCAGCCACGGCGCTGCCAGTCTCGAGCACATCATGGCGGCTGATCAGGAAGCACGAACACTCGCGCGGACTGTGATCTCGCAACGGATAGGTTAACAATGCTGGAAGTACTTGGATCAATCTGGTGGCTTATCGTCGCCCTGGGCTTACTGGTCACCTTTCATGAGTTCGGCCACTACTGGGTCGCGCGCCGCTGTGGCGTCAAGGTACTCAAATTCTCTGTTGGCTTTGGCAAAGCCATCTGGTCACGTACCGCCCGCGACGGGACGGTCTGGGCCATCGGAGCCCTGCCGCTCGGCGGCTATGTGAAAATGCTCGATGAGCGCGAGGGTCCGGTGCCCGCCGAGGCTCAGGACGCGGCCTTTAACAGCAAACCGGTGGGTCAGCGCATCGCCATCGTGGCCGCCGGCCCGATCTTCAACCTCGTATTCGCGGTCTTTGCCTTCTGGATCATGTTCATGATCGGCGTTCCCGAAACCCGGCCTGTGGTCGGCGAGGTGACCGGCATTGCGGCCGAAGCCGGCTTCGAAAATAACGATGAGATTATCGCTCTGGATGGCGATCGCACCCGCACCTGGTCTCATGCTCTACTGGCACTGATCACCCATGCGCTGGACCGCGACACGGTGCGCGTCACCGTAGAACAACCCGGCGGTATTCGTCGCGACCTGAGCCTGGATCTCAGCGGCCTGGGCGATGATTTTCGTGAAGAAAATACGCTGGAAGCCGTGGGTTTGCAGCCCTGGCGGCCCGAACTGCCGGCCCTGATTGGTGAGGTGAGTGCGGACAGCGCCGCCGCGGAGGCTGGCCTCCGGGCCGGTGACCGTATCGTCAGCATCAATGGCGAGGCGGTGGAAAACTGGAGCTGGGTGCCGTTTCTGGTCAGCAAGCACGCTCCGGAAGGGCAGACCCTGGATCTGGAGCTTGAGCGTGACGGTGCGGTTTTTGAACGCCGGCTCACGCCGCGCCCGATAAAGGAAGGCATGTTTGGGCAGCGCTTCGTTATCGGCATCACCAGCGCGCCACCGGATGCGGAGGCTCAGGCCGGTTTTGATCGAACTTTTATGGAGCTCCAGTATGGCCCCGTAGCGGCTATGGGCCAGGCCTTTTCGGAGATGGCACGACTCAGTGGCGCGACCCTCGGACTAATCGGCCGCATGATCACCGGTTCCGCCTCCGTGCGTAACGTATCCGGCCCCATCGGCATTGCTCAGTTTGCCAATGACTCTGCCAGTGCCGGCCTGACCAGTTTCCTGTTCTTTCTCGGGCTGATCAGTCTCAGCCTGGGCATTCTTAATCTGTTACCCATCCCGGTACTGGATGGAGGTCACCTGCTCTATTACTTGATAGAATGTGTGAAAGGAAGCCCGGTTTCGGAGCAAACACAGATGACCGGACAGACCATCGGTCTGGTCGCCCTGTTTGGTCTCATGAGCCTGGGCATCGTTAACGACATTTTAAGGCTGGTCGGATAGAATTCCGCAACATTAAACCGGCCACGCTGGACCTGCATTCAATGAGAAAATATCTGCTGGCCGTTCTGGCCCTGCTGCTGTGTGGCCCGGCACACGCGCTGACACCTTTCGAGATCACCGATATCCGTGTCGATGGGCTGCAGCGGATTTCTGAGGGTACGGTATTCAACTACCTGCCGCTGAATCCCGGCGACACGCTGACCTCAGCGCGCGTCCGTGACTCCATTCGCGCCCTGTACCGGACTGGCTTCTTCTCCGACATCGACTTCACGCGCGAAGGTGACATCCTGGTGATTGTGCTGCGCGAACGCCCGGCCATCGCCACCATTTCCCTGTCCGGTAACAAAGCCATCAAGGACGACGATCTGCGCCGGGTACTGGCTGATATCGGACTCACGGAAGGCGAGGTGTTCGATCCGCAGGCCCTGGATAGAATCCAGCAGGAGCTGGTCGGTCAGTACTACAGCCAGGGCCGATACTCGGTGAGCGTCGATACACGTGTCACCGAACTGGATCGCAACCGGGTGCGCATCGCCATCGTGGTCGACGAGGGTAAAACCGCCAAGATTCGCCACATTAATGTCACCGGTAACACCCTGTTTACCGATGAGGAAATTCAGGAAGAATTCGAGTCTGGCACACCGCCATTCTGGAAGTTTTGGTCCAAGGAAGCCGATTACACGCGGGAAAAATTGTCCGGGGACCTGGAGAAAATCCGCTCCTACTATCAGGACCGTGGCTACATTGATGCGAATGTGGAGTCGACCCAGGTCGCCATCAGCCCGGACAAACGCGACATCTTTATTACCGCCAACGTGACCGAGGGCGAACTGTTCAACCTCAACGATATCCAGATTACCGGCGATCTCGTGGTTGATGAAGCCACGCTGCGACGCCTGATCATGACCGACGAGGGGGAAGTGTTCTCCCGCAAGGAAATGGAACAGAGCGTGGAAAACATTACCGCCCTGCTCTCCAACGTCGGCTACGCCTTTGCCAACGTCAACCCGATTCCGCAAATCGATCGGGAAAACCTGACCGTGGACATCAACTATTACGTCGATCCCGGTAAGCGCGTCTACATTCGTCGCATTCAGTTTGTGGGCAATACGGGCACGAAAGATGAGGTCCTGCGGCGCGAAATGCGACAGATGGAAGGTGCCTGGTTCTCTCAAGCTGCCATTGATCGCTCGAAGCTGCGCCTGCAGCGCCAGACCTACTTCGAGAACGTCGAGATTGAGACGCCACCGGTCCCCGGTACGGACGACCAGGTCGATATCGTGGTGTCTGTCACGGAACGTCCCGCCGGCAGCTTCTCCGTGGGCCTCGGGTACTCGGAGATCCAGGGCCTGATCTACTCCCTGTCAATCCAGCAGGATAACTTCCTTGGCAGTGGTAATCGGGTGGGCGCGTCTGTTTCTTCCAGTGACATCATCAGCAGCTTCAACTTCAGCTATGACGATCCCTACTGGACCGATGACGGCGTTAGTCGCGGTTTCTATGCCCGCTACTCGGAGTTCAACCGGGCCGCGGCCAACATTTCAACGTTCACCAGCAGCGAAGCCGCGGCCGGCATGTCCTTCGGTGCGCCGCTGACGGAAATTGACTATGTCCGCGCGGGCTTTGGCCTGCGTTCCACCGACATTAATATCGGCCAGTTTGTTCGCGACGGCGAGGTGCCGGACCCGGACGACGAAGACAATACCATCTGCTTCCCGGGCCTAACCGGTGGTCTGCCGCCTTGCGGTCAGACCTATTTCGTCCCCATCGCTGGCGATCCGCTGTCCAATTCTCTCGACTTTAACGGCGATGGCGTCCTGTCCGCGGACGAACGGGAGTTTAAGGTGGGTGATCTGACCCTGTCCTGGTCCCGTGACAGCCGCAACCACTTCCTGAACCCGACCATGGGCTCATCCCAGCGCCTGTCGCTGGAGCTGTCAGTTCCTGGATCAAGCCGCGAGTATTACAAGATCGCCTATCGCTATGCCAAATACGTGCCGATCACCCGTGGCCTGACCTTTTCCTATCACGGCGACATCGGCTATGGCGATGCCTATGACAGCTATGACAGGAAATCGCAGGCGGTGCCGCAGGATACGACGCTGCGACCTGGCAGCGAATGTCTGCAGGAAGAGGTTATTGCACTGGACACCGGCCTGCCCTTCTACGAGCATTTCTACGGCGGTGGCGTGCGCGACATCCGCGGTTTTGATGACAACACACTGGGGCCGAAAGACCCCTTCTGCCGCGCCGTCGGCGGTGATCTGAAGGTCTCGGCCGGCATGGAACTGGCCATCCCAACGCCGTTTACTCAGGGCTCGGGTTCGCGCATCGCCCTGTTCGTGGATGTCGGTAACGTGTATGAAAACATCGAGGCCTTCGATGCAGATCTGCTGCGCGCCTCGGCAGGCCTGTCCGTTACCTGGCAGGCCCCCATCGGCCCGATCATCATGAACTTCGCGTTCCCGCTGATTGAGAAACAGGGCGACCGGACAGAGACCATCCAGTTCTCTTTTGGCACCACCTTCTAAACACGCGCCGGACGCCAGCAAAGAAGCCCCGCCCTGTCGGGGCTTTTTTACTTAAGCGGATATTAAAAATCGATAAATCAGCAGCTTAGCCAAGTAACGGTAGAATTTATTTGCGTTTCTTCAGTTGCGGTGTTCATGTACAATCATTTTGTGAACATCCGTCCAACATTCCTGCTCGGCCTCTTGGCCTTGTGGCTCAGCAGCACTGCGCTGGGCCAGAGCCCGCGTATTGGCTATGTCAACATGAAAGCCGTGCTCGATAACGCCCCGCAAGTGGTCGCTGGGCGCGATGCGCTGGATCTGGAATTTCGGCCACGGAATGACCTTATCGAAGTCGCTGAAGCGGAGCTCAGGCAGCTGGAGCAGCGTTTGCAGACCGGTGATCTGAGCAGCGAGGACCGGGGCCGACTAGAACGCACTATCCGGGAAGACCAGCGTCGCATTAATCGCCAGCGCGAGGATCTGCGCGACGAACTGTCCTTCCGTCGCACGGAAGAGGTTCAGCGCCTGGAGGATCAGATCAACATCGCGGTGCAACAGATCGCCAAACGCTATGGCTATGATTTGGTTCTGTCCAGCCCGGTCGTCTACGCGGACGATGCGCTGGATATTACGGACCTGATTTTGCAGCGTCTGCAGGAAGAATACGACGCCGATCAGCTTGAGCAGGAACAACCCTGACCCTGTCGAGGCGGCCATGAACCCTTCTGAATTTTATACGCTGGCAGAGCTGGCGGATCGCTTTGCGCTGACGCTGGTTGGTGACGGTGAGCATCGCGTCAACTGTGTCGGCACGCTGGCAGAAGCCGGCCCGGATGCGGTGGGCTTTCTTTCCAATCCCGCCTACCGTAACCAGCTCGCTGATTGCCGTGCCGGCGTGATTATTGTGTCCGAGGCCGACAGCGCGGACTGCCCGGGCAACCATCTCATCGCCCGGCAGCCCTATCTCGCCTACGCGCGCATTGCCGCCCTGTTCGACACACGCCCCGCGACGCCAGCGGGGCGCCACGCGAGTGCGGTGATTCATCCTTCCGCGTCACTCGCTTCCGGTGTCGCCATTGGCGCGGGTGCCTATATTGGCCCGGACTGCGTGCTAGAGGCCGGTGTGTCCGTGGGACCCGGCTGCGTACTGGCCAGCGATGTGCATCTCGGTGAGGGCTGCCGACTCATCGCGCGGGTAACCCTGGGCGATGGCGTGCGTCTTGGCCAGCGCGTGCTGATCCACCCTGGCGCCGTTATCGGCGCCGATGGCTTTGGTATCGCGCACGCCGGCGACCACTGGGAAAAGGTGCCGCAGCTGGGCAGTGTCCGTATCGGCGATGACTGCGAAATTGGCGCCAATAGCTGCATCGACCGGGGCGCCATCGGCGACACGGTGCTGGAAGAAGACGTGCGCATCGATAACCTGTGCCAAATCGGTCACAACTGTCATATCGGTGCGCATACGGCCATGGCCGCCTTTACCGGTATTGCGGGCAGCACGCGCATTGGCAAGAACTGCCTGTTTGCGGGTCGCGCCGGAGCGCATGGCCATATTGAAATCGCCGACAGCGTCACCGTCTCAGCCATGACCATGGTGAAAAAATCCATTAGCGAGCCCGGTACGGTCTGGTCCTCCGGCATTCCCGCGCAACCCATGCGCGAATGGCAAAAGACGCTGGGACACCTGCGCCGCCTCGGCGTCACTTTGAAGAAGCTCCGGGCGCGCCGCCCGGCATCGGGGAAAGAAGAATGAATGACGACAAGCGGAGCACGGCTCCAGTGAATGGTCCCGTTGCCATCGAGACCATTGAAACGCTGATTCCACACCGCTACCCGTTTTTACTGGTGGACCGGGTACTGGACTGGCAGCAGGAACCACCCACCATTACCGCCATTAAGAATGTGACGTTTAACGAGCATTTTTTTCAGGGACATTTTCCCGGCTCGCCGGTCATGCCCGGCGTGATGATCGTTGAAGCCATGGCCCAGTGCGCCGGTATCCTCGGTGCCCTGCTGGCCAACGGTGCCATGGGGGGCAACCTCTATTATCTGGCCAAGGTGGACAATGCACGCTTCAGCAAGCCAGTGGTCCCGGGCGACCAGCTGGTCATGACCGTCAACGAAACGGGGCGCCGCCGCAGCATGGGGTTCTTCGATTGTCGTGCTGAAGTCGACGGCCAGCGGGCCGCTTCCTGCCAGATTGTCTGCGCGGGGAAACGCTAATGAGCAACATTCACCCGACGGCTATTATTGATCCTGCTGCGCAGCTGGCCGAGGACGTTGAGGTGGGCCCCTGGTCCATGATTGGCCCCCAGGTCACGATCGGCGCCGGCAGCCGCATTGGACCGCATGTGATCATTAACGGGCGCACCACCATCGGTTCCGGCAACCGGATTTTTCAATTCAACTCCATCGGCGAAGAACCCCAGGATAAAAAGTACGACGGCGAAGACACGGAACTGGTGATCGGCGATAACAATACGATCCGCGAGTTCTGTACCCTGAACCGCGGCACCATTCAGGACGGCGGCGTTACCCGTATTGGCAATGACAACTGGATCATGGCCTATGTGCATATCGCCCACGACTGTCATCTGGGCGATCACATCATCATGGGCAACAACGCTAGCCTGGCTGGTCACGTCACCATTGGCGACTGGGCCATCCTCAGCGGTTTCGCACAAATTCACCAGTTCTGCGACATCGGCGCCCATTCCTTTATTTCCTTCTCCAGCCTGGTGAATCGCAGCGTGCCACCCTATGTGACCGTCTCGCCGGACAAATCGCGGCCGCGCGGCATCAACAGTGAAGGCCTGCGCCGGCGAGGCTACACACCGGAGCAGATTCAGAACGTTCGCCGCGCCTATCGCATCCTCTACCGCTCCGGCTACACGCTGGAGAAAGCACGCAACGAGATTGAATCCATGGCCGCGGATGCGGAGGAGTTGCAGATGATGGTGGACTTTATTGACCAGGCGGACCGCTCCATCATTCGCTAGCCTATGACAACCGCCACCCGTCCTCTGACCATCGCCCTGGTCGCCGGCGAAGCGTCCGGAGATCAACTCGGCGGCAAGCTCATCAGCGCCCTGCGCCAACGCTATCCCCATGCGCGCTTTTGCGGTGTTGGCGGAGATCACATGCGGGCTGCCGGCTTTGAAAGCTGGTGGGATCGTAAGGAACTGTCCGTGATGGGCCTGGTTGAGGTGCTGCGCCACTTGCCGCGGTTGCTGCGTCTGCGCCGGGCCCTGTTCAAGCGACTATTGGACGAGCGCCCGGATCTTCTGATCGGCATCGATGCGCCAGACTTCAATCTGGGGCTTGAGCGCCGCGCCCGCAACGCCGGCATCACCACCGTGCATTATGTCAGTCCAACCGTTTGGGCCTGGCGCCAGGGGCGGGCGGCCAAGATTGGACGCAGTGCAGATCTGGTCTTGTGCCTGTTTCCTTTCGAACCGGATTTTTATGCGGATCAGGGCGTACGCGCCGAGTACACGGGGCACCCCATGGCGGATGTGATCGATGCCGACCCCCCCGCTGATCATGCCCGCCAGGCGCTGGCGCTGAATCCTCAGCAGCGCACCGTCGCTTTACTGCCCGGCAGCCGCCAGGGGGAAGTCAGCCGCCTGGCGGAGCCTCTCATCGCGGCGGCTCTGCAGCTGCAGAAGACCCACCCTGACCTGCAGTTCGTGGCGGCGCTGGCGGATACCCAGACCGGCGATCTGTTGCGCCAGGCGCTGGCCGCTGCACCAGCATTGAAGTGCACCGTCGTCACCGGTCGGGCGCTGGAGGTCATGGCCGCCAGCGACCTGTGTCTGGTTGCCTCCGGCACCGCCACGCTGGAGTGCCTGCTGGTCAATCGCCCCATGGTGGTGGTCTACCGCCTGGCAGAGAGTACGCATTGGCTGGCCAGCCGCCTGCAACTGGTCAAAAGCCCGTTTATCGCGCTGCCCAATATCCTCGCCGGTGAGTCGCTGGCCCCGGAATTGATTCAGGATCAGGCCAACGGCCCTGAGATTGCCGCTGCCGCCGCCAAATTGCTGGACGATCCCCAGGGCCGCGCCTATATCCAGCAGCGCTTTGCTGCGCTGCATCAATCGCTGCGCTGCGATGCTGCAGCCCAGGCAGCAGCGGCCATTGGCAGGCTGCTCGCGGAGCGTGGCCGTGACCGCTGAGCTTGAGCTCCCGGCCGGTCTTGAGCGCATCGCCGGCGTCGATGAGGCCGGGCGCGGCCCGCTGGCAGGCCCGGTGGTGGTGGCCGCCGTCATTCTGCCGGAAGGGCACGGGCTGACCGGTCTGGATGATTCCAAGAAACTGACCGAAGCCGACCGTGACTCCTTGTTTGAACCGATCCAGGCCCGGGCCACGGCCTTCCATATCGAATCGGTCGATGTGCAAGTGATAGAGCAGCGCAATATTCTGGGCGCAACGCTTTGGGGCATGCAGCGCTGCGTACAGGCTGTGACCGCAGACTATGCGCTCATCGACGGCAATCGTCTCCCGGAATTACCCTGCCCGGGCCAAGCTCTGGTAGGTGGTGATGGCCGGGTGGCCGCCATTTCTGCGGCCTCCGTGCTGGCCAAGGTGTATCGGGACCGGCTCATGACCCGACTGCATGAGCGCTATCCTGCCTATGGCTTTGACCGGCACAAGGGCTATGGCACACCGGAACATCTGCAGCGTCTGGAACAACATGGGCCCTGTGCGGCGCATCGGCGCGGTTTTGCCCCGGTCCGACGGCTCCTGGAGCCCGGCCTGTTTAACCGCTAAACGGTGCTGCTTAGAAGGACTTGACCGGGTTCAGCTCTGCGCTGGGACTGGGGCGCGAAGGTCAGTCCGCATCCCAGCTATCGATAAAGGCCTCGATCTCAGCGCCGGTAACCGGCCCAACGAAGGTCTTGACCGGTCGGCCTTCAGGATCGAGCACAATTGAGGTGGGCAGCGCACGCGGCGCACCGAAGGGTTGCGGGGGATCGAATACGTCTACCAGCAGATTCGGATAGCTCGGATCGAACTCTTCCAGAAACGCCAGGAATTCAGCGGGCTCTGTATCTTCATAGGCAAGACCAACCACAAATACGTGTGGCGCACGCGCATGCAGCTCACTCAGATCCGGAATTTCCTTGCGACAGGGCGCGCACCAGGTGGCCCAGTAGTTGAGCAGCACCCATTGCCCCCGTAGATCCTCCATGGCCAGGGTACCACCGCCCAACTGCGTCAGCTCGAAACTGACCGGTTCAGCCGTTGATTCCTCGGCACTGCTGGGCGCGCCGAACGCCATCAGGAGAAGCGCTAGCAGCGCCGTAGCTAAGAGCTTATTCATTGCCTGTTCCTTGTTTAGTTCGCCACAGCCTGATCGTAGAGTGCGGCCAGCGGTTGATCCAACGTCAGCGTATCTTGCCCCAGCAGCGTCAGCAACGGGGCGTCAAACGGGCCGCTGCCGGGCACGGCAGCCTGTCCACCCAACGGCAGGTGATAGTCACCTGCCAGATAGAGCTGCTGCAGGCTGTAATGGTGCAGATCACGCGCCAGCAACCAATTTTCATCGGCGTTCTGGCTGATCAACTGCTCATCCCGCAGCCTATGCAGCAGCGCCTGAAGGCGTGATGAAGTCACGCCCGGCTCGCGCTCCATCAGGTCATTCAGGCTCAAAGCCTCGCCGCTGCGCTGGGCCAGATAAAAATGCCCCAGCAAACGATAGACCAGCACAAACTCCAGGGCTGCAGGCCAGCGCCAGTCGCTGCCGCGGTCGGCAAAACCGGTCAGCGAAGCCGCCAGGGAGGCGCCCAAAAGGATCACACCCCACACCACGTACAACCACAGTAGAAAAATCGGAATGCTGGCCAATGCGCCATAGATCACGCTGTAGTTCGCTCGGCTCACATAGCCCACAAAACCGGTCTTGGCCAGGGTGAAGAGCAGCGTTGACACGAGACCACCGGTCGCAGCGTAAGCCAGCGGCACGCGGCAGTTGGGTACCAGCAAAAACATGAGCGTAAAAGCCAACCAGGTAAACAGAAAGATACCCAGCGTACGCAGCAGGCCAGCGTCCAGCGCATCGGCACCCAACAGTTCCAGCATGGGCTGGGCACTGAGCGCAGTTGCTGCCCCCAGGGTTAGGGGGCCAAGGGTAAGCACCGCCCAGTACATGGTAATTTTTGGGACCAATGGCCGCGCCCGGGTAACGCGCCAGATCCGATTGAAGGTCTTCTCAATGCGCATCAACAGCAGCAGCGCAGTGATAATCAGAAAGAATGTGCCAGTAAGCGTCAGCGCACTGACGCTGCCAAGGAACTGTTCGATGCTCTCCTGCACCTGCATACCGGAGTCGGGTACCAGATTGTCAAACACCAACTGTTTAAACTGGCCGGACCAGTTTTCAAAGACGGGAAACGCGGCCGCGATACCAAAGATGACCGCCAGCAGCGGCACCAGCGACAGCAGACTGGTATAGCTCAGCGAGGCGGCTTCGTCGAAGCAGCGATCTTCCCGATAGTGTCGCCACACATGCTTGAGCAGGCGCTTGCTCCGAGAAGGGCTGCGGAGAATAGCGCTTAGCTTCTGATGCGAACGTTCGGTCATGACGGCTCCTCGCAGGTGGCTCTGTTAGCCTTCGTCTGTGCGCCAGTTTACCCAACCGGGCCGCCTATCTAAAATGCAGCTTTAACCATGCAGAATAGCGATATGACCGTAAAAATCCTTCACAATCCGCGCTGCTCCAAGTCGCGTGCGACGCTGGCCTTACTACAGGAGCAGGGGCTGGAACCTGAGGTGGTGCGCTATCTCGACACACCACCTGATGCGGCAACCCTCGCGCAGATTCTGGATCTGCTGGAATTGACGCCGCGCCAATTGATGCGCAAAGGAGAAACGGAGTATCGAGAACTGGGCTTGTCAGACCACGATCTGGATGACGCTGCGCTGATCGCCACCATGGTGGCACACCCGAAACTGATCGAGCGGCCGATTGTACTGGCCAATGGTAAAGCGGCCATCGGACGGCCGCCTGAATCCGTGCTGGAAATCCTCTGAAGTCATGGACATTTTGGTGCTCTACTACAGCTTGCACGGCCACACGGAGCAAATGGCCCGGCAGGTCGTGCGCGGTGTAGAGTCGGTGCCCGGTGCCAGCGCTCGGCTACGGACCGTGCCGCCGGTGCGCGATCTGCGCACGGCTGTTGCAACGCTACAAGACGATGCAGACCGCGGGCCACCCTGGGCCGAGACCCGTGACCTGATCGAATGCGGAGGCCTGGTCATGGGCAGTCCTACACGGTTTGGCAATATGGCCGCCGCCCTGAAATACTTTCTCGATGGTAGCGCCGCGGAGTGGTACTCGGGTGCTCTGGCAGGTAAACCAGCCGGCGTTTTCACCGCCACCGCCAGCCCCCACGGCGGTCAGGAAACCACGCTGCTGAGCATGATGCTACCGCTCCTGCATCACGGCATGATCCTGACTGGCCTGCCCTACACGGAGCCCGGTCTGGTGCGCACCCGCGGTGGTGGAAGCCCCTACGGCGCTGGCCATGTCTCTGGCTGGGATGGGCAACGCGAGCTGGATGAAGATGAGCAGGCCCTGTGCCGGGCCCTTGGCGCGCGTGTCGCTGGCCTGGCGCTGAAGCTGAACTGACATGGACACTCTGGAGGCACGACGGCTGCGCGGCCGGCGCTGGGGACGAATGATCTGGCTGGCACTGATTGTCTGGCAAACCATATGGCTGCTGGCCCTGCCCGAACCGCTCGGAAAACGCAGCATTGAGTGGACCCTGCTAACGGTTCTGCCCTTGCTGCTCCCGCTGCGCGGCCTGCTGCGCCTGGAAGCCAGAGGCATGATCTGGGGCGGCTATCTGGCCCTGTTTGCGGCCATGTTTGGTTTTATGGAGGCCTGGGCCGCGCCGGCGCAGCGACCGGCAGCCAGCTTACAACTCCTGCTCTGCCTGGCCTTCCTCTATGCCCTGTTCGTCGGTACCCGAAAGCCCAGCCGGCAACGGCGCGGCAACCCCTGAGGGCGGCGCATCAAAAAACCGGGCCCGAATATCTTCAAGCCGTAGCAGCGCGTGCGCGACGGCGTCGCTGGGTGCGCCCTGCTGGCGCACCGCCGGCGACAGGCTTTGCCACTCAGCAAGAAACTGTTCCAGCCTCACAAACGACGTTTCCAGCAACTGATCAGCCGGCTCGGCCCGCTGCGCACTGCGCTGAACCTGACGAATATCCAGTAAACCCTGCTGGCCCGCCAGCGCTTCACGCAAACCATCTTCACGCGCCAGCAAACGGGGATAAAACATCATCAACTGGCTACGCAGCAGCAGCTTGCCAATATCCACCTCTGCCATGGCCCGAGGCAGACCCTCTTCATTGCCAGGCCCCGCCGATGGCTGCATTTCACCCAGCAAGCTGCGCTGTTCCTCGCGATAAAGGGCCTGCAGGTGCTGATTCAAAGCCGCGTCGATTGCTGGGGGCGGCGGCACCTCCAGCGGCGTAACACCCAGCCCGGTAACGAACCAGTCGCGCCATTCCTCCCCCTGCTCCCAGTGGCTGGCCAGCAAACGGGAGGGCTGCGCGCGCGCCGCCGTCAGGTAGGTGAGTCGATTGGGCACGATACGACTGCGCCCAGCCGGTAACTCGGTCACGATGCGCTCACCAATCCACTCCACGGGACAGGCGTCTGCCAGCACCTCGTCCGCGGCCATGGCGAACAGGTAGTGTGACTCTTCCGGTGCAATAAAGCGGAAGGCAAACAGATCGGAGGTCTCAGCCTCCTGGCGATAGCGCCCGCGCAGATCAAAGGCGAGCCGGCCGTAGTAATTGGCCACATTCTCGTCACCTGGCCGTACCGGCTCACTGCGTCGATCCACCCACTCCATCCGGTCGTAGCAAATCTCCAGTGTGCCAAAGCCGGTCTGGTCTGCCACCAGGAAGGACTCATCGAAAAGGCCAAAGAGCGCGCGCGTCGCACTGAGCGAGCCACTCATCTCACACACCTTCTGAGGGTCACAGGGTCCAATACTTAATTCTTCTGGTCGATAGGCAGTGGCCTGACGCGGTTGGCCTTCGAGACGCACATCGGCTCCTGGCGCCAGCCGCTCTGCGCGCCAATCCCTTCGCGCGTCCTCCAGCCCGCGCCCCAGGTCACGCAGACGGAGCTCATAATCGGTGCTGACGCGATACACCGGATCATTGAGCGTCTCACCGGCACCCACCAGACAATCAAGCTGCGCCGACAAGCCCTCCGTCAGCTCACGACCAACGGCCAGCATGCGCTGCAGCCGCTGCTCGTTTTCCGGCGTTTGAAAGAACACGGGCGACTGTTCCGCAAACCAGGCCATAAAGTTCGCCAGGTACGCCCACTCCAACGGGTTGGGCAGTGGTCGCGCGGGCAAATCACAGGCGGTCACCAGGCGATCATCGATCCAGCCCAGCACGTAGTTCACCCGCTGGGCAGTGGTCAAGCGCAACTCGCGGCGAAGATTCGAGGCTTCAAAGGGCCCGCCGACACTACCCGCCAGCTGCGCGGTTCGACTCTCAAAGCTGGCCAGTTCCAACAGCGTTTCCTGGCAGTCGTCGAACAGCTGCCGAGTCATGGCCGGTGTGCCATCAGCATCCACACTACCGGCAATGGCGGTGCACGCGTCGAGGCTCCCGGCAATGGGATCACGAACCGGCTGATCGAAGTAATAACCAATATCCGGTACCAGCAGCGTCAGCGCCGCAACCGCGTCAGCAAGACGCAGGCGCAGTGCCGCGAGTTGCTGGGCCGACACCTCTCCCGAAAGGGTCTGAAGCGCATCAAAACTGGTGGCTAACACCGAGTTGACGCGAGGATCAACCGCCGAGAAGGAATACCCGAAGTGCTCCGACAATAAGGGCAACTGTTCCGTCAGCCAAGCGGCGAACCAGCGTGTCTGGGCTGGATAGAAAGGGGCATCTCCCTGGAGACCCGCAACCAGTGCAACCAGACCGTTCGCAAAGGGCAGATATTCATCCCGGTACAACCCCTCAATCAGACTGGCCAGCTGCAACAGACCCGCTGCGTGGGCGCGGCGGCCCGCATCCAGCTCCGGCAGCGCCAGCTGCAGGTCCCGGCGCACACGATAGAGCCGCAGCAGATCTGGCGGCCCTACGGATACCGCTTGTCGCAGGGACACCGCCAAGGAATCCATGGCTGCTGCCAGCACCTGATCATCGATTGCCATTGCAGCAAGCTCGGGGGACGGTGTGCGTTCGGTTGCTGCGGGCCAGGCAAACCACTCGGGCAGTTCCTGGAGCAGTTGTGCGGCCAGCCAGGGGTCACTGGCGAGTCGCACCCTCAGGCCCTGCCACTCGACACTGGCATTGGCATCCAGATACCAGAGGAGTTGTGGCAGCGCACTGGCGGCCAGGGCCGGATGCTGACGATCAAACAGCTGTCGCCGCAGCGGTGCTTGTCCGGGACCCAGAGGCGTCGTAAGCGTCGTGGCAGGCAGTTCGACCCGATCCAGTTGCACTTGCAGCTGCCAGGCAGCGGTATCCATTAGCGGGCTGCGGATCAGCGGCGGCGCATAGCGTGCGCGCAACTGCTCCAGCCATTCCCGGTGGCTACGCAGCTTGCCAAGCAGCTTGGCCGCCGCGTCCGCATCAGTGGCCGGCGCTACGTCTCTCAGGGTGGTCAGCGTAGCCAGTGTCAGCAGCGCCTGCGTGCGTGTTTCCGACCCGGCAACGGCTTCCGCCAGCGAAGCGACGGGGGCAAGCTCAACCAGCTCCGGCGGCACCAGCACCGGCTCAGTCACGGTCGCTTCAGGCAGCGCAACTGGCGCTGATTCGTCACTCTGCCCCCAGCCGCTCAGCGGCATGGCCAGTAGCAGCAGGCACAGCCAGCCCGGGCGGTTAAGGAACCGCCGCGTCCAGTCCAGCTTCTGAGCTTGCAAGTGCTTCAACAATTAGGTCCGCGCGGCGGCAGTCCGGCTATACTACCGGACTGCCCGTTAAGGGCAAAACTCGCCTCAGGAAACAGTACGGAAACCGCGCGCATGAACGACAGGCTATTGATCATCACCACCGGCGGTACGATCGACAAAATCTATTTCGACGATAAGAGCGACTACCAGATTGGTGAGCCGCAGGTATCAGAGACGCTGGCGCTGATGAATGTCGCGCTGGACTATGAGGTACTGGCGCTCATGCGCAAAGACAGCCTGCATCTGGACGCGGAGGACCGGCAAAAGATCCGGGGCGCTATCGAGGCCAGCGATGCGCGCTATGTGCTGATCACCCACGGCACCGACACCATGGTGGAAACCGCCGCAGCGCTGGATGGGCTGGGCGAGCGGCGCATCGTACTTACCGGCGCCTTGCACCCGGCCCGCTTCCGCGACTCCGATGCGGTGTTTAATATCGGCTGCGCCCTCGGGGCCGTGCAGGCGGTTGCGCCGGGCGTCTGGATCACCATGAATGGCCGGCTCTGGGATCCGAAAACGGTGGTAAAAAACGTCGCAGCGAACCGCTTCGAGGCGCGCTAGGGATCAGGCCGTAAACTGGGTGATGGCGTGAATCACCAATCCCACCAGGCCACCCACCAGCGTACCGTTAATACGAATAAACTGCAGGTCGCGACCCAGCGCCAGCTCCACCCGGTGACTGGTTTCATGCCCATCCCAGGTGCGTACCGTATCGCTGATCAGGCTGGCGATCTGCAACCGGTTCTGATCCACCACGGCCACCATGGCATCGACCAGCCAGCGATTCATCCAGTCCTGCATCTCTGCGTCTTGCTCCAGCTCCCGGGCAACGCGCTGCACGGCAGCTGCAATTTCGCGGCGCGTGCGCGAATCCGGGGCATCAAGATCTGCCGTAAGACGCTCGGCGATATCCACCCACAGGCCGTAGAGGTAGTCCTGCAGCTCTTCATTCTCAATCAGCTGGCGCTTCAAACGCTCGCCGGTACGGCGATGCTCCGGTGCCGTCCGCAGCTCTTCCGCCAGTTGCAACAGCCAGTCGTTGAAACGCTCGCGCAGTTCATGCTCCGGATCCAGACTCATCTCCAGCAGCCGCAGCTCAACGCGGTCCAGCACCTGGCGCAGGATACGATCGTCAACAAAGCCAGGCACCCACCAGGGGCTTTCCTCCGCCACGCGCTCACGTAGCAGTGTGCGGTTGTCATTCAGTACCACGATGGCATAGCGCAGCAACTGGGTCAGCATGTCCTGATGACGTTGACCGCGCACCAGCCAATCGATCGTATGCCCCAGGGTGCGGGCCAAATCCAGCGAGGCCAGCTGCTGGCGGGTGAGCCGGGCCAGAAAACGGCGCACGCGCTGCTCATCCAGAGCCTGCAACACCCAGCGAATGCCGGCATCAACCAGCGCCAGTAAACGTTCCTGACCCCGATCACTCTGCAGCCAACGCACGCCCAGTGCCGCCAGATTGATGGATTCGAGCTTGGAACGTACCGCAGGCGGGGCGAGAAAGTGATCGGATACAAAGCGCGCCATGGCATCGCCCAGCTCGTCCTTACGTCGAGGAATAATGGCGGTATGCGGAATCGGCAGACCCAGGGGGTGCTTGAACAAGGCCACCACCGCGAACCAGTCGGCCAGGGCGCCTACCATGCCGGCCTCGGCAAAGGCGTGTACCCAGCCGGCCCAGGCAGCCGGATGATTGAGCGTGGCCAGAAACATGACCGCCATCAGCAGCAATAGCAGCAGCGGCAGCCGCTTCATGCGCGCCAGCGCCCGCGCGCGCTCCGCTTCCTGATCTGTCACGGCGCGATTCACTGCGTCATCAGAAGGGAATGCGCCCCAGCAGCATGTCACGCCACATAACCCAGTCGCCGGCAAAGCTGTAGAAGGGGTGTCGGAAAGTGGCGGGGCGGTTCTTCTCAAAAAAGAAGTGACCCAGCCAGGCAAACGCATAGCCGCACAAGAGCGCCAGCAACAGGCCCCAGCCCCAGCCGGTGAAAGCGCTGAACAATATCACCAGCAGAGCGAGCGAGGTGCCGACAAAGTGCAGGCGGCGGCAGGTCCGGTTCTGGTGCTCTTGCAGATAATAGGGATAAAAACTGCTGAAGCTGCTAAAGCGCTGGCTCACAAGGGGCTCCCGGACGATGGTTCAGGCCCATGATGGAGAGCGGGATCAGAAGGGTCAAGCCATGGGGCATTGAGACGTGCTGGCTGGCGCTCGGGATCGCGGTACCCAGCACCTGAAATTGCTTGACGCGGAGCGGTCAAATGATTAGATTATGCGCCCCCTCGGAGGGCGATTAGCTCAGTTGGGAGAGCGCTGCAGTCACATTGCAGAGGTCACTGGTTCGAGCCCAGTATCGCCCACCAATCAAAGGCCAGCCAAAAAATCTGCTGTAGCGGCGGCAGGCCCGCAGCCGACGATTCCTATGGACTTAGCCGGCGCAGACCAAATACGGCCAGCAGGCCCGCCAATAGCAAGAGAAACGGCGCCGGTAAAACCGGGACCGGAGGTGGCTTGCCGGAAAACTCCACATCGTCCA
>JAOZKI010000090.1:0-2757 GCA_029935455.1 Lysobacterales bacterium
CCAGAGAAACCGGCTCCCGCCCCAACAGGTCATCGATGGCCACTTTTTTGAACACATTGATCTGCGTGGCCTGACTGCCCAGATCCTGTAGCGTTGGCAGAGTACGAAACTCCAGCCCACTGTCTTCACAAATCCGGACCACACGCTGCATTTGCAGATTGGTTGCGGAAGGAATAGCGATAATCACCCGATCCGCCTGCACCTGCGGCGCGATTTGCGCAAGGTCGTCAATCGTGCCGAGGATGGGCACGCCATGGACCTCGCCACCGCGCAGGCGTGGATCATCATCCAGAAAACCCACCAGTTCATAACCGCCTCGATGACGCAGTTCCCGCTCCAGCATGGCGCCAGAGCGCCCTGCCCCCAACACCAGCGTACGACGCAGCCCCTCGCCCGGATCCGGAGCCAGCAGCGCATCTTTCCAGGAGCGGTACACCATGCGCGGCGTGGCCAGCATGGCAAAAAGAAGCGTGGGATAAATCAGTGTCGCTGGCAACCAGTCCAGCCCGTTAACCCCATGCAGCACCGCCAGTCCGGCAGCCACCAGGACGGCGCCGATGAGTGATGCGCGGGCAATGTTCCACATGTCTTTGAAGCTGGCGAAGCGCCACAGACCCTTGTACAAACCGGTGGCCCACAGCACCAGCCCCTGCAGAATGAGTACCAGAGCCAACTCCCCTTCCAGGTGCCAGGAGGGAGGAATCGGCGCATCAAAAAAGCGCGAAGCAATCCAGCGGGAGGCCCACCAGGCACCCAGAACCACCAGGAGGTCGTGCAACACCACGGCCGCACGAGGGTGTCGAAACCAGCCCTGGCTCTTAATCGCTGCCGTTTTCCTCACTCTTGCTCCCCTGCTCTCAACGTTCTTCCCTGCGACGAGATCACAACTTCCGGTTTAACGCTACCCATACCCCTGCAAGCGACAGCAAGAGACATGCTGATATGGTCCATTGCCAGGCAGGCTGCCCGTTTACAAAGATCATCAGCGGGTAAATTATGGCTACGTTTATGGCCTGGAAACCCAGTGCAATATGGGCATGTTTCCAGCGCCCGGACAGCAGCCTCTGATACAGATGTTGCCGGTGTGCAGTATACCATTCCTCACCATGGAGCATGCGTGAGAGCATGGTCATACCTGCATCCACATGGAAAAGCCCCAGCAGCAGCAGCGCAACAGGCGGGGTAATGACCTGCTGCGTAACAGCCACCAGCGTTAATCCGGCCAACAGCCACCCTAACGGTAACGAACCTGCATCGCCTAAGAACACCCGCGCTTCCGGAAAGTTCCATGGCAGAAAACCGGCACTGACGGCGGCCAGCAGTAAGGCCACCAGCATCCATTCTGTTTGCGCCGCCTGGGCGAAGAAAAAGGCCAGCATCAAGGACCCGCTAATGGCCTGCAGGGCAGCCATGCCATGACTGCCATCCATGAAATTGAAGCTATTAACACTCCACAGCAGCCATAAAAAAACCAGCCCCCAACTCCACAGGGGGGCCTCAAAGGGCAGCATTAGGAGCAGGCCCAAGGCCAGCAGCGCCTGAACCAGCAGACGCAAAGTGGCCGATAGGGGCCGCAGGTCGTCGATAAAGCCGAGCGTCGTGAGCGCTAGCGCCCCCGGCAGTAAAAGCTGATTCCATGCTGCCGGATAAACCGCATCGGCCACTGACATGATGGTCAAGGACAGCACGCAGGCGATCCCGGCACCGGTGGGCGTCGCCCGCTCATGACTGCTGCGCTGACCGGGTTGATCCAGCGGCAGGTAGCGGCGGGCCAACCAGAAATAGACGGCCACCAGAAAACCGCTCAGCACAGCCGTCAGCAAAAACATGGGAGCATGCTGCAGCATGGCTTAGCCCTGGCGGCGCACGGGCCTGTTAGTCACCCAGTACGCCATGAATGACTCGCGTGGTGCTCCAGCGGCGGCAGCTTGGGCATTGCCAATAGCTGGTATGACCGCTGTAACCACAATGGCTACAGCGGTGGGTAGGTTGACGCGCCAATAAGCGCTGCGCCACAGCGCGCAAAATCTCGTCACCAGATTCGATTTCCGGCCCACCTTCCAGACGCAGCTCAATAAGCCGATCCAGGCCCTTTACGGACGGGTGTTTGTGTAATTCGGAAGCCAGAAAACTGGCCGCCTCATCAATTCCGTCACGAGCCCGGATCAGGCCTGTCAGCTGCAATATAACGGCGATGCTGCCGTGCTTTTCACACCATTCGCGCAGCGTCGCCTCAGCACGGGGAGCAGCCTGGGCACGTTCCGCGCTCTCCAGATACTGCTCCAGAATATCGGGCACAAAGTCCGCGTCCAGTTCCGCGATCTCCTCATAGATGCCCAGTGCTTCTTCGAACTGTTCCCGATGGCGAGCAATCTTGGCCTGGACAATGCGCGAGCGGATACCCTGCGGGTCATAGCGACGCGCCTGGCGCAGGTGTTTGCGGGCTGCCTCAACCTCACCTTGCTGGAGGGCTTCTTCCGCCAGCTCACAGCAGAAATGGCTCATGATGACGCCTTTCTTTTCACCGGTAATTTCTTCCAGCTGGCGACATTTCTCCAGGGCCTTGCCCCAATCTTTCTCCTGCTGATAGATTTCCAGCAGGTGCCGCAGCGCCGACGGCACATGGGAATTGCGCTCCGTCAGCTCGCTGAACAGGCGTTCGGCGCGATCAAAAAGACCGGCGCGCATATAGTCTTCACCCAACTCCAGCAACGCCTTGGTGCGCTGGCGCTCATCCAGGCTGTGCTTGCTGATGAT
>JAOZKI010000090.1:2767-9293 GCA_029935455.1 Lysobacterales bacterium
TCCGAGCGCCAGATGGGTTTCAAAGGTGTCCTTGTTGACCTCAGCCATTTCCAGGAAAACCTGAATGGCCTTGTCAGGCTGTTCGTTGAGGAGGTAATTCAGTCCCTGAAAGTAGCGACTGCTGAACTGCTGATTACGCCGCGCCTCATGGCGGCGAAAAAACTTACGGGTCAGCCAGCCACCACTACCCGCTGCCGCCAGCAGGGCCAGCAGCGCCAGCGCAACCCACTCAAACATCATCCAGATCCGTGGACGCTACCGGCACGGGCGCCGCATGGGCGCGGCGAAGCGCGATACGCAGGGGCAGCACCTGCAGCAGCCAGAGTAATAAGAGGCCGAGCAGAAGCCCCGCCGTTAAGGTGGTTAGCAACACGAGACCCAACGGCCAATGGAGCTGAACCCACAGCAGGTCCAGGGTAACCGGGTCGGGATTCAAGGTGCCAATCACGAGCCCAAGCGCCACCGCCAGTAACGCCACCAGACCAAACAACAGCTTATACATAGCGCCTCCCTCGTGCGCGGATGTTTAAGACTCGTTCACGCGTTCGCGCAGTGATTTTCCTGGTTTGAAGTGTGGCACGTATTTGCCCGGCAATGAAACAGCATCGCCGGTTTTCGGATTGCGGCCCAGCCGGGGGGCGCGATAATGCAGGGAGAAGCTGCCAAAGCCGCGAATTTCAATACGATCTCCGTCAGCCAGGGACGCGCTCATCTGCTCGAGAATGGCTTTGACACCGAGCTCCACATCAACATGTGCGAGGTGGCTCTGCAGCTCTGCCAGGCGATCAATGAGTTCTGATTTGGTCATGTCATTGCCCCATTATGCGTTCTAGTCGCAAAGCAGCGGCGGGCGGCCGAAGCCGCCCGCCCTGGTGATTAGCTGCCCTGGTCGAGCTGCTCTTTCAGCAACTCACCCAGCGAGGTGGTGCCGCTAGAGGAGTTGGTCTGCTGGTACTCTTCCAGTGCCTCAGCCAGTTCGTCGTCTTCCACGGCCTTGATCGACAGGCTCAGGGAACGGCTCTTGCGATCCAGGCTGGTGAACTTGGCCTCGATCTCCTGACCGGGTGACAGTTCCTTGGTCGCGTCCTCAACCCGCTCCTTACGGATCTCGGAAGCGCGCAGGTAACCTTCAACACCGTCAGCCAGCTCAACCACGGCACCGCGCGGGTCAACT
Organism: Lysobacterales bacterium; assembly: GCA_029935455.1. Lineage (GTDB taxonomy): Bacteria > Pseudomonadota > Gammaproteobacteria > Xanthomonadales > SZUA-36 > Marinihelvus. The sequence goes on from JAOZKI010000090.1 coordinate 3,942, forward strand.
TCCTTGACCACGCCCTTGACCAGGCTGCCACGCGGATGCTCTGCCATAAAGGTGGCGAAAGGATCCTGATCCAGCTGCTTAACTCCGAGGGAGATTCGCTCCCGCTCGGGATCAACAGCCAGGACCACGGCTTCGATTTCCTCACCTTTGGTGAAGTTGCGCACCGCGTCCTCACCCGGCGTCAGCCAGGAGATGTCAGACAGGTGAACCAGGCCATCGATACCGCCGTCCAGGCCAATAAAGATGCCGAAATCGGTGATGCTCTTGATCGCACCGGAAACGCGATCTCCCTTGTTGTGGGTGGCCGCGAAGGCTTCCCAGGGGTTGGAGCTGCACTGTTTCATGCCCAGAGAGATGCGGCGGCGCTCTTCGTCGATTTCCAGCACCATCACCTCAACTTCGTCGCCGGTCTGTACGACCTTGGCCGGGTTGACGTTCTTGTTGGTCCAATCCATCTCGGAGACGTGAACCAGGCCTTCAACGCCATCTTCAATCTCCACGAAGCAACCGTAATCCGTAATGTTGGTCACGGTACCGAACAGACGCGTGGTGACCGGATAACGACGGGACAAATCCGTCCAGGGGTCTTCACCCAGCTGCTTGAGGCCCAGAGAAACCCGGTTACGCTCACGATCAAACCGCAGCACGCGGACTTCCAATTCATCGCCCACGTTGACCACTTCACTGGGATGACGCACCCGCTTCCAGGCCATGTCCGTAATGTGCAGCAGGCCGTCAATGCCGCCGAGGTCGAGGAACGCACCGTAGTCCGTGAGGTTCTTGACCACACCTTTAACGATCAGACCTTCTTCCAGTTCGGCCAGCAGCGCGTCACGCTCGGCACTGTACTCGGATTCCACCACCGCGCGTCGGGAAACCACGACGTTATTGCGCTTGCGGTCCAGTTTGATGATTTTGAACTCGAGGTCTTTACCTTCCAGGTAGGCAGGGTCGCGCACCGGGCGCACGTCTACCAGCGAGCCAGGCAGGAAAGCACGGATGTCATTGATATCAACCGTGAAGCCGCCTTTGACTTTGCCGCTGATCTTGCCCTGCACTGTTTCTTCGCCCTCGAAGGCTTTTTCCAGTGCGTCCCACACCAGGGAGCGCTTGGCTTTCTCGCGGGACAGGCGGGTTTCCCCGAAGCCATCCTCGACGGCATCAAGCGCTACCTGAACATCGTCGCCCATGGCGACTTCCAGTTCGCCTTCGCTGTTGCGGAACTGGCTGATGGGAACGATGCCTTCAGATTTGAGTCCGGCGTTGACCACGACCACGTCGTCGCGAATTTCTACTACCGTGCCGGTTACGATGGTGCCTGGCTTGAGGCTCTTTGAGGCCAGGCTCTCTTCAAAGAGCTCTGCAAAACTTTCAGTCATTGGTGAATACTCTGGGCTGTCAGCGCGTGCACTGAGGCCCACCCGTTTGTATCGGCCGTAGCCGAGATGATTAATTACCGCTAGCGCGGCTCCATTTTCTTACTTATCAGTTGTTTAAAATATTTTTTTCAACAAGAAGATAAGCTTCTTCCAACACCTGATCCACCGTCATTTCCGTGGAATCGATGATCTTTGCCCCGGTTGCGGGCCGCAGCGGTGCGACGGCGCGGGACGAATCCCGCTCATCCCGCGCTTGCAGGTCCCGTAAAAGGCGCGGCAGATTAACACTTTCCCCTTTTCCTTTCAACTGCTTATAGCGCCTTTCAGCCCGCGCCTGGGCCGATGCGGTCAGAAACAATTTCAGGGGCGCAGCGGGGAATATCACGGTTCCCATATCGCGCCCATCCGCCACCAGTCCCGGAGGCTGCTGGAAGGCACGCTGGCGTGCCACCAGGGCCTCACGAACCGCCGCTATGCTGGCCACCCTGGAGGCAGCGGCGCTGGTTTCCTCGCGCCGCAAAGCCCGGCTGACGTCTTCATTCTCCAGCCAAACGATGGTGTCCTCACCGTTGAAATCAAAGCGACAATCCAGCGTCAGGGCCAGTTCCCGCAGTGCTGGCTCATGGCTCAGATCAAGCCCCAGGCTTAAGGCACGCAGCGCTACCAGCCGATACAAGGCGCCGCTATCTAGAAAATGCCAACCCAAACGCTGGGCCAGACGCGTGGCGATGGTGCCTTTGCCGGAACCGACGGGTCCGTCGATGGTAACGACCGGCGCCAGACTCATGACGAAGACTCCGGCTGCATGTGCAAAGTAATCCCCAGACGCTCCAGATCCGCCCTAAAGGCCGGATAGGAAGTATCGATATATTGCGCATCACAAATCGATACCCCGCCTTCCGCACGCAGACCCAGCACCGCCAGGCTCATGGCACAGCGATGATCATGAGCGCTGTCTACCTCCGCGAAGTGGCAGTCGGCGCCGGTCACGTCAATACCATCGGGATACTCCTGCACCGGGCAGCCCATGGCCTCTAAACCGCGGGCCATCACGGCCAGGCGATCACTTTCCTTAACACGCAACTCAGCCGCGTCACGAACCCGCGTGGTGCCCTCCGCGCAGGCTGCCAGTGCCAGCAAAATAGGCACCTCATCAATCATGGCGGGTATCCAGTCGGCCGGCAGGTCAATGCCCTGCAGTCGCGGGCTGTAGCGCACGCGCAGGTCCCCGACCCGTTCACCGGCGGTCTCCCGTTCATTCTGCACCGACAGGTCCCCGCCCATGGCCTGCACCGCTCGGAAGAAAGCCGTGCGTGTAGGATTGAGACCCACATGGGTGAGCAACAGATCAGATCCGGGCACCAACAGCGCTGCCGCTACCAAAAAGGCCGCCGAGGAAGGGTCCGCAGGAACGCTGACCGCACAGGCTTGTAAGCACTGCCCGCCACGCAGGCTGATGCCGGCCCCCATTTCAATCCCAAAAGCAGGCAGCATGCGCTCGCTGTGATCACGACTCAGACGGGGCTCACTCACCACTGTTTCGCCCTGCGCGAACAGCCCGGCCAGAAGCAAGCAGGATTTGATCTGGGCGCTGGCCACGGGCGAGTCATAATGGATACCCTGCAACGCGGGGTTACCCTGGATGCGCAGCGGGGCCCGCCCCCCGGGCTCACTGTGAATCGTCGCCCCCATGAGGGCCAGTGGCGCCATAATGCGCGCCATGGGGCGGCTGTTCAGAGACTGATCACCGCTGAGCACGGAATCAAAAGGCTGACCGGCCAGCACACCCGCCAGTAAGCGCATGGCGGTGCCGGAATTGCCCATATCGAGCACGCCCTCCGGCTCAAGCAGACCACCGGCGCCGACACCCTGCACCATCAGCCCGTTTTCCGTGTGACTGAAGCGGGCACCCAACTGGCTCATGGCATGTTGCGTGGCCATGGTGTCGCCCGCTTCAAGCAAACCTTCAATAGCCGATACTCCCGACGCCAGACCACCAAAGATCAGCGCTCGATGGGAGATGGACTTGTCACCCGGTGGGCGCAGCTGCCCCTTCAGCGGCGCTGTCGCCGGCGAAACCTGCAGGCGCATGTCAAACGAGACTCTCAGCCAGAGCCGCCAGTAGCCGCTCATTCTGGTCGCTGGTACCTATGGTCACGCGCAGCCATTCGGGCAGCCCATAGTTGGCCACGGGACGCACGATAACGCCCCGCTGCATCAAGCGCTCATTAACGGGATCCGCTGCGCGCGCAAGATTCACCAGCAAAAAGTTGCAGGCCGAATCCACAAAGCCCAGCCCCAGCTGCTCCAGGCCGGCCTTTAGCTGCTGCATGCCCTCGGCGTTGCCCTGCACGGAGCGCTGAATAAATGCCTGATCCGCAAGCGCGGCTTCCGCACCGGCGAGCGCCAGGCTATTGACGTTAAAGGGCTGCCGCAGCCGATTGAGCACCGCGGCAAGCTCTGGCGAAGACACGCTGTAGCCCACCCGCACTCCTGCCAGCCCATAGGCTTTTGAAAAAGTTCGGCTGACCACCAGATTCGGGTACTGGCTCAACCAGCGGCTCACGTCCGGCGCACCACGATCCAGCGCGTATTCGTGATAGGCCTCGTCAATCACCACCACCACATGCGACGGCACCTTGTCCAGGAAGCGCTGCAGCTCTGCGGCCTCCAGCCAGGTTCCGGTCGGATTGTTCGGGTTGGCCACAAAAATAAGCGCCGTGCGTTCGTTAATGGCCGCGGCCATGGCCTCCAGATCGTGACCCAGCGGCTGCGCATGATCGAGGCCATTGGCAGGCACCACGCAGGCCGTCGCCCCGGCTGCCTGCGTCGCAATCGGATACACCGCAAAACAGTACTGGGAAAAGATCGCCTCCCGGCCCGGCTCCAGAAAACACTCCGCCAGCAGCGCCAGCACATCATTAGAACCATTACCCAGCGTCACGCACTCGGGTGCGCACGCATGCAATTGAGCCAATTTCCCGCGCAGGGAATAACCACCGCCGTCGGGATAAAGCCACAAATCAGCCAATTCAGCTTGCATGGCGTCGATAGCGGCCGGGCTGACGCCAAAGGGGTTCTCGTTGGACGCCAGCTTGACCACGTCGGAGACCCCATATTCGCGCTCCAACTCACTGATCGGTTTACCGGGCTGATAGGGATGCAGGCCTTGCACGCCAGCCACCGCCAATTGCTCCGGATCACAGCCACCCTGGCTGAACGTCTTGCTCTGCAAATCACTCATGCTCTAGTCCGTCGTTTCGCCAGGCAGCCGCGCCAGCACTGCATAGGGATAAGACCCAAGCAGCCGGCATTTGCCTCCCAGCCGATTCATGGTTGCCAACGCACTGGCCAGGGGCTCCTCGGCCGCATGACCATCCACGTCGATAAAGAAAACGTACTCCCACTTACCCCCCGGAGAGGGCCGTGACTCGATACGCGTCATATTGATCCCACTGGCCGCCAGTGGCGCCAACAGGGCGTGCAGCAAACCCGGCCCTTCATCACCGGCCAGCAGCAGCGTGCTCTTATCGTTACCTGAGGGCGCAAATAGCTCACGCCCAATCACCAGAAAGCGCGTGGTGTTGTCTTTCTGATCCTCGATATCGGTAAACAGCGCCGGCAGGCCATAAACCTCAGCTGCAGAAAGACCGGCGATGGCCGCTGCCTCGGGCGCGCTACGCACCCGGCGCGCGGCCTCCGCATTACTACTCACGGCAATCAACTCAACGCCTGGCAGATTGCGCTGCAGCCACGCCTTGCATTGGGAAAAAGACTGCTGGTGCGCATAGACCCGATCCAGCGTTGACAAGCTCTGGGAATGGGTAAGCAGGTTGTGGTGAATAGGCAGCTCCACCTCGCCGCAAATCTTTAAATCCGCCTCGATAAATCGATCCAGCGTATGGGTCACCACGCCCTGGGTAGAGTTCTCAATCGGCACCACCCCAAAATCCGCCTCCTCACCCTGAACCTG
>JAOZKI010000032.1:0-14827 GCA_029935455.1 Lysobacterales bacterium
AATAGGGTTTGTCGCGCGTGTTTCAACACCCAGGCCACCATTCAGCTGTAGACTCTGACGCGCTCATTGCAGGATAGTCAGACACAAAAAAGCCGGCCACCCGCGGGTGTCCGGCCTTTTCGCGCGCGCCGCCCCAGAGCGGGGCGATACGACGGTTTAGTTGAGCTTTTCCTTGATACGCGCGCTCTTGCCCTCGCGTCCACGGAGATAGTGCAGCTTGGCCCGGCGCACATCGCCGCGACGCTTGACCAGCACCGAATCGATCAACGGGCTGTAGGTCTGAAACACGCGTTCCACACCCGTGCCGTGCGACATTTTGCGTACCGTAAAGGCTGAATTCAGGCCACGGTTGCGAATTGCAATAACAACGCCCTCAAAGGCCTGCAGTCGTTCGCGGTTACCTTCCTTAACCTTCACGTTGACCACCACGGTGTCACCGGGTGCAAAATTGGGAAGCTCACGCTCCATCTGTTCTTTGTTGATTTCGTCAATGATGTTCATTGCTCTGTCCTTTGGTCCACCGGCTATGCCGGCCTTTTAATCGTGTTCTTTTTCGCGGATGAACTCGCTCAGCAGTCGCTGCGAGTCCCCATCCAAATCCATCGCGTCCAACAAATCTGGCCGCCGTTCCCAGGTTCTGCCCAGGGCCTGCTTCAGGCGCCAACGCCTAATGGCCCCGTGGTCGCCCGATAACAGCACTTCGGGCACCGCCAGCTCCGCTATCTCCTCTGGCCGGGAGTAATGCGGATGGTCCAGCAGACCCTCCATAAAAGAGTCCTGCAAGGCCGATTCCGCGTCACCCAGCACGCCGGGTAACAAACGCAGCACGCTGTCCATCACCACCGCAGCGGCCAACTCGCCGCCACTGAGCACGTAGTCGCCAATCGACCACTCTTCATCCACTTCCAGCGCGACCAGCCGCTCATCAATACCTTCGTAGCGGCCGCACAGCAAAATCATTCCCGGCCGCTGCGCCAGCTCCCGCACGCCGTCCTGACGCAGCGGGCGCCCCTGGGGGCTTAGCAAGCACACCTTTGACGCCGGTGCCGCCGCTCTGGCCGCCCGTATGGCACGCCGCAGTGGCTCCACCGTCATAACCATGCCCGGCCCGCCACCGTAGGGGCGATCATCAACGGTCCGGTGCCGGTCACTGGCGTAGTCACGCGGACTCCAGGTCCGCAGCTGCGCTTGTTGACCTTGTAGCGCGCGACCGGTCACCCCGATCTCTACCATGGCGCGAAACGCCTCCGGGAACAGCGTGATGACATCAAAGTGCACGCTCAGTCTTCCTCGTGCCAGTCCACCAATAGGCGCTTTTCAACCAGATTGACCTCTTGCACCACCTGGTCGAGCACAAAGGGGATCAGTCGCTGCCGTTCGCCCTGGACCACCAACACATCGTTGGCACCCGTTTCCAGCAATTGGCTCACCACACCCAAATCGATGCCTTCCCTGTTGCGCACCAACAAACCTTCAAGGTCTGACCAGTACCACGTGCGCTCGCCCGCACTGGGCAAGTCCGCACGCGGCACCCATATTTCCTGACCCACCAGCGCCTGCGCCTGCTCTGGTGTGGTCACCCCCGGCAGCGCCGCAATCAGCGTCTTGCCATGCGGCTGGCCTTGCAGGACGCGCACGGCTTTTTGCTGCGGACCCAGTAGCCAGGGTTGGTAATCCAGTATGGCCTTGCGTGGATCGGTGAAAGAAAACACTTTCACCCAGCCCTTGAGGCCAAAGACGCCCGAGATGCGCCCCAGTAAAACCTGAGAGTCGCGGTCACTCATGGCGCCGCGGCAGTCTCCCTTAGGAGGCCGCCTGACCTTTCGCTTCGCTTACCAGGTGCTTTACGCGCTCAGACATCTGCGCGCCCACACCGTTCCAGTACTCGACACGCTCCATATCCAAACGCAGCCGCTCTTCCTGGCCACGGGCGACGGGGTTGAAAAAGCCGATACGCTCAATGCGTCGGCCGTCGCGCTTGTTACGGCTGTCGGTGACCACGATGTGGTAGAACGGCTTTCTCTTGGCGCCGGAGCGCGACAAACGAATCTTTACCATGATTCAAACCTTTACTCGCATGTGGGCGGCCGCTGTCGGCTCGCACCTTGATTTTCTCTCGCCGGACGCCGCAGCGCCCCGCCATAAACTGGGTTGTGTCCCTCGGCTTACAACACCACTGGCCCCGCTCAACGCGCCCACGGGCGACGGGCCACGGAACCGGCCTCAGGAAGCCGGGCATTCTAACCTGAAACGTCACAAAAGAAAACAATAACTTGCCGCGCCCGCAGCGGAGTTGATGACGGGTCCGGCCTGCTGCGCCAACCGGACTTGCCCATGCGCTTCCCGCTGACTAAGCTGACCAGAAGAAGGTTGGGAAAACAGCGACTTGAGCGACTTTATCCGACATACCGCCCGGCTTACGCTGCGTCATTTCCACACGCAAGACGCGGCGGCCCTGTTTCGCTTGAATTCAGACCCGGAAGTCATGCGTTACACCGGCGACCGGCCGTTTGTTGACCCGTCCGCAGCGCGCCACTTTATTGCCCACTATGACCACTACGAACGCAACGGCTTCGGTCGCTGGGCTGTGCTGGATCGCCGCAGCGGAGAATTCATGGGGTTTTGCGGTTTACGCCGACAGCATGAGGGCGGCCCTGTTGACCTCGCCTTCCGCTTTTTTCGCCGCTTTTGGTCTTCCGGCTATGCGACCGAAGCCGCTCGAGCCAGCCTGGAAATGGGCTTTGAAGACTACGGTGAAGCCGAAATCATCGGCCGCGCCGTGCGTGAAAACCTGCCGTCTATCAGCGTGTTACAAAAGCTCGGCATGAGCTATCAGGACATGGTGGAGGAAGACGGCGAATTCTGGCTGGTTTATGGCGTGAGTGCGCAGCGCTTCCTCGAGGACATCCGTTACCGCTAGCGACGGAAGCCTCCGGGCGGGCCGCCCATACCTCCCATGCCGCCGGGCAAACGGCCCAACTGTTTCATCATTTTTGCCATGCCACCCTTGCCGAATTTTTTCATCATTTTCTGCATTTGACCGAACTGCTTCAGCAAGCGGTTAACGTCCTGAATCGTAGTACCGGAGCCCTGGGCAATACGGCGCTTGCGGGAACCACGAATCACATCCGGGAACTGCCGCTCCTTGGGCGTCATGGAATTGATGATGGCGACCATACGTACCGTTTGCCGGTCATCGACCTTATTGCGCACATGCTCCGGCAACTGGTTCATGCCCGGCAACTTGTCTGCCAAGCCAGACAGGCCGCCCATCTGATCCATTTGTTGCATCTGGGCCTTGAAATCTTCCAGCGTAAAGCCTGCACCCCGTTGAATTTTTTTGGCCAGCTTGGCCGCCTTCTCCTGATCCACATTGCGCTGCACTTCTTCCACCAGTGACAGCACATCGCCCATGCCGAGAATGCGGGACGCGACCCGGTCCGGGTGGAAGGGTTGCAACGCGTCCACCTTCTCACCAGCGCCCAGGAACTTGATCGGTTTGCCAGTCACCTGGCGAACCGACAGCGCCGCACCGCCACGCGCATCACCATCGGTCTTGGTCAGAACCACACCGGTCAGCTCCAGCGCCTCATTAAACGCCTGCGCCGTATTGGCAGCATCCTGACCGGTCATGCTGTCGACCACGAACAGCAACTCGGTCGGTTTCACAACAGCGGCGATATCACGGGCTTCAGCCATCATGGCTTCATCAACAGCCAGGCGCCCCGCCGTATCCACCAGCAGCACGTCCATGAATTGTCGGCGCGCTTCATCCACCGCGGTCTGCGCAATCGTCACCGGTTTCTGATCAGCCGCCGAGGGCTGGAACACGGCATTGACCTGGGCTGCCAGGGTTTCCAACTGCTTGATGGCTGCCGGACGATAGACATCGCAGCTCACCACCATGACTTTCTTGCCCTGCTCGCCCAACAGGCGCGCCAATTTGGCTGTGGTGGTCGTCTTACCCGAGCCCTGCAAACCAGCCAGCATCACCACAACCGGTGGCGCGGCAGCAAGATTCAGTGACTGATTCTCCTGCCCCATGACGCGAATCAACTCGTCATTAACAATCTTGACCAACGCCTGGCCCGGGGTCAGGCTTTTCAAAACCTCCTGGCCCAGCGCGCGCTCACGCACCTGTGCAATAAAGTCTTTCACCACGGGCAGCGCCACATCGGCTTCCAACAGTGCCACGCGCACCTCGCGCAGGGCCTCGCGAATCGAATCTTCGGTCAAGCGCCCCTTGCCCCGGATGCGCTGCATGGCACCGGATAGGCGGTCGGTCAGGTTCTCAAACATTCGTCACTCCGAATAAAGCGGTGGGCTATTATAGCGATCTAATACGGTCCAACGGCGATTCGTCCTCATGCATGATTTTTTTCTACCGCTAGCGGCTGCTTGCTACCTGCTGGCCACACTTCAGTTGTATCGGGAGCTGACCGCCGGCTCATCCAACCCACGCGGCGCTATCGCGTTAACCCTGCTCGGCGCGGTGTGCCATGTGCTGGCGCAAGCCACCCATTGGCTCGGGCCCGACCCGTCAGCAAGCTATCTGAATGTGCTGTCGCTCTGCGCCCTGACCGTGGTGCTGCTGTTGCTCACTTCCCTGCTGACACCCAATCGTCTCTTTGAGGCAGGCCTGATCGCGCTGCCCATGGCCGCCCTGGTGCTCCTGGGCGAATGGCTGCTCCCGGCCCCGGCACAGCTGATCAACACCCCTGACGCGCGCATCAGCCTGCATGTCATCAGTTCGGTCATGGCCTTTGGTTTACTGTCCATTGCGGGCGTTTATGCGCTGTTCGTGGCCTTGATGGATCACTTTTTACGGCGCCACCAACTGAACCCTCTCATGCGCGCACTGCCCGCTTTGAACGTCCTGGAGTCTCTGCTATTTGGCCTGATCAAGGCCGGGTTTGTGCTGTTGACCCTGTCGCTGGCCAGCGGCTTGCTCTTTATCGACAACCTCATGGCGCAGCACCTGGCGCACAAAACCCTGTTGTCGGTGCTCGCCTGGTTGGTTTTCGGCACCCTGCTGTGGGGCCGCCGCTATCGAGGTTGGCGTGGACGGACCGCTGTGCGCCTGACCATCGGAGGCATTTTACTACTGGCACTGTCCTACTTCGGCAGCAAATGGGTGCTCGAGGTGGTGCTGGCTCGCAGCTGGAGCTAGCGGCACTGTTCCAGGGCCTCCGCAAGCTGGGTTACGGCAACCACTTCCAGACCCTTGATGGGCTTGCGCGGTGCGTTAGCCTGCGGCACCACAGCCCGCGTAAAACCATGGGTCACTGCCTCGCGCAAGCGTTCCTCGCCGTTATAGACCGGGCGAATCTCCCCACCGAGACCAACCTCACCAAACGCGATCTGTTGACGCGCCAGGGGCTGGTCACGAAAGCTGGACCACAGCGCCAGCACCAACGGTAGATCACAGGCGGTCTCAGCCAACCGCATACCGCCGACGACATTGATAAACACATCCTGGTCCGCCATGGAAACCCCGCCATGACGATGTAATACTGCCAGCAGCATGGCCAGGCGGTTGCCATCCAGCCCCAGCGCCACACGTCGGGGATTGGCCAGATGACTGTCGTCAACCAGCGCCTGCAGTTCCAGCAACATGGGACGGGTACCTTCCCGTACCACGGTCACCGCACTGCCGACAGCAGCCTCTGCCCCGGATAAGAAAATGGCAGACGGGTTACTTACTGGCCTCAGCCCTTTACCGGTCATGGCGAAGATACCCAGCTCATTGACCGTCCCAAAACGATTTTTAACCGAGCGCACCACACGGTAGCGGCTACCCGAATCACTCTCGAAGTAGAGCACCGCATCAACCATGTGCTCGAGAACGCGAGGACCCGCCAACGCACCTTCCTTGGTGACGTGCCCCACCAGCAGCATGGTGCACTGTTGATCTTTCGCATAGCGCACTAGGGCCGCAGCAGACTCGCGCAGCTGAGACACGGAGCCCGGTGCAGATTGCACCTGTTCCGAAAACAGCGTCTGGATCGAGTCAATGACCACCAGATCCGGATGTCGCGACGCCACCGCAGCCAGCACCTGTTCCACACAGGTTTCCGTCAGACACTCCAGGGACTCTCCAGAGATCGTGAGGCGTTCGGCCCGCAGCCGGATCTGCTGCAGAGATTCCTCGCCGGTGACATAAAGAGACTTGGCCCGCCCCTCCAGGCCTGCCAGAGCCTGCAGCAGTAGCGTGGACTTGCCGATGCCCGGGTCACCGCCCAGCAGCACCACGGAACCGGGAACCAACCCGCCACCCAGCACGCGGTCTAATTCATCCAGCCCGGTACTCAGGCGCTGCTGGGACTGGGTTTCAACGCTGGCCAGCGTCACCACGGCAGCATCGCCGGCCTGACCGGCAAAACCCTGGTAGTTGCCTGCCCGCACCGGCGTCATGGAAGGGCGCGCGGCCTTAACCGTTTCTCGCACCGTATTCCAGGCGGAACACTCGGGACACTGACCGGCCCATTTGCTCAGACTCGCGCCACAGGCTTCACAGTGATAACTGAGTTTTTGCTTGACCAATTCCACACTCCTTCTGCTGCGCTTTTTATAGCCCAATCGGGGCCCCAGCGGTAGCGTAAAAAACCCTGCCGATGCAAAGACAGCACCATGACTATTTACTCAGGCGCGCAGCGGCGAGTTTTTCTAAAATAGCGCCCTGGGTAAGCCAACAGGAGTCCTCGCATCGTGCGCGAGCAGAAGGAACAACCACTGATTGGGGAATCGCCGCACTTTTTAGAGGTGCTGGAGCACGTTTCCCGCGTGGCACCACTAAATCGCCCGGTCCTGGTTATCGGTGAGCGCGGTACCGGCAAGGAACTGATCGCGGCGCGACTGCACTACCTGTCAACGCGCTGGGACCAGCCCTTTATCAAGATGAACTGCGCCGCTCTGGCCGATTCACTGCTGGAAACCGAACTGTTCGGACACGAGGCGGGGTCCTTTACCGGCGCCAACAAACGTCGTCTGGGGCGCTTTGAACTGGCCAACAAAGGCAGTCTGTTCCTTGACGAACTCGCAAACACCTCCTCACGTGTGCAGGAGAAGATATTGCGCGTTATCGAATACGGTGAACTGGAACGGGTGGGTAGTAGCGAAGCGGTGCGCACCGATGTGCGTATCATTGGCGCCACCAACGAAGACCTGCCACGGCTGGCTGAGGAAGGAAGCTTCCGCGCCGACCTGCTCGACCGGCTCGCATTCGATGTGATTACCCTGCCACCGCTGCGCGAACGGCAAGCGGACATTCTGCCGCTGGCTGAGCATTTCGCCGTGCGCATGACCGGCGAACTGGGGCGGGAGGTTTTTGCCGGTTTCGCGCCGGAGGCGCAGCAGATGCTGCTGGACTACCGCTGGCCCGGCAACGTGCGCGAATTGAAAAATGTGGTGGAACGTGCCGTCTATGCCCAGGATGATGAGGCAGCCATCAAACACATGAGCTTTGACCCTTTCGCCTCGCCCTGGCGCCCCGGGGGCGAATCTGGAAAAGACAGCGCAGCCGCGGAGGCAGCCGGGCTGCCGGATGGCCCCTATGACTTCAAGGAACACATGCAAGAACAGGAAATTCTCCGGCTGCGCGCGGCCCTCGCCGCCTGCCGTTTCAACCAGAAAAAAACCGCCGCCTATCTGGGCATGAGCTATCACCAGCTGCGCGGCTACCTGCGCAAATACGAACTGACGGAAAGCGCTAACGAAGAGGCCTAGGGGGCCGACTCAGACCAGCTCGCGCCGAACCCGACCGGTAACACCGCAAACCAGTTCCCAGGGAATCAGGCCGGCACCGCGGGCCACTTCTTCAACCGGAAGACCATCCCCCCAGAGCACCACCTCATCACCTACCTGCGCGTCCGGATGAGCGCTGAGGTCCAACGTGATCATATCCATAGAAACGCGACCCGCGAGGGGCGCACGGCGGCCGTTGACCAGCACTGGCGTTCCGTCTGGCATGCTGCGCGGATAACCGTCGCCATAGCCAATACCGGCAACGCCGATGCGCATGTCCTGCGCACAGTGATAGCGCGCCCCATAGCCGATGGAAGCGCCGGCTTTGGCCTGATTGACCGCCAGCAATCGGCAGCTCAGGGTCATGACCGGCAAAAGATCGCGTTCCCGACCCTGCTCACCGAGCATGGGCGAGATGCCGTAGAGCATGATACCGGGCCGGATGTAATCCCCATGGCTGGCCGGTGCGCTGATCACTGCGGCTGAATTTGCCAGGGAAACAGCGCCGGATATGTCCGCTCGCGCGTCCTGAAAACATCGCAACTGGCGCGAGGTCATGGGATTTTCCGGATCATCCGCGCAGGCGAAATGACTCATTAACACCGGTGCACGTCCCTGATTGAGTTGACGGATTTCCGCGGTCAAAGTGGACAGTTCCTCGGGCTGGAAACCCAACCGGTTCATGCCCGTGTCAATTTTGAGCCAGATGGGAAGCGCCTCCGCCTGCGGGCGTTGGCGCAAGAGCGCCAGCTGCGATTCGTGATGCACCACGAATTCGGCCTCAGCCGCGAGCGTCTGTTCGTACTCCTCCAGGCCGGAGAAGCCCTCCAGGAGCAGCAAGCGCCCGGTCCAGCCATGAGCTCTCAGGTCCTGTAGCTCACCAACCGTCGCCACTGCCAGCAGATCCGCATCGGCCAGCCCGCTTCGCACGATGGCCGTCCCGTGCCCATAGGCATCAGCCTTGACCACGGCCACCACCGCACTGTCCGGTGCCAGTTCGCGAACGCGCCTTAGGTTGTGTTGCAAGGCGCCCTGATGGATGCGCGCTATGGTGTGTCGACTCATGAAATCGTGACCCTATGGGCTCGGTGCCCCGATGCTGACCGCCAGGGTGTCAGTCTAAGCCATCATCATGGAAATAATCTGGCGCCATGTTGACAAACCGCAGCCACGGGCCCTGAAACAGGACGTCGACGGTACCGGTAGAACCGTGGCGGTGTTTACCGATGATAATCTCGGCCTTGCCCTTTTCCGGCGTATCCGGGTTGTAAACCTCATCGCGGTAGATGAAGCAGATCAAATCCGCATCCTGCTCAATGGAACCGGACTCGCGCAGATCGGCCATAACCGGGCGCTTATTGGGCCGCTGTTCCAGGGAACGGTTGAGCTGTGATAAGGCAATCACCGGCAGGTTCAATTCTTTAGCCAGGGCTTTCAGCGAGCGGGAAATCTCGGCGATTTCATTGGCCCGATTCTCGTTGCTGCCAGGCACCTGCATGAGCTGCAGGTAGTCCACCACGATCATGCCAATGTCGTGCTCGCGCTTGAGTCGCCGCGCCCGGGCCCGGAGCTCGGCCGGTGAAAGCGCCGGCGTTTCGTCGATAAAGATCTTGCTGCGTTTGAGCAAGGTCATGGCCGAAGTCAGCTTGGGCCAGTCAAGGTCATCGAGATTACCGGTGCGCAGGTTGCCCTGTTCGATCTGCCCCAGGGAAGAAAACAAACGCATCACCAGCTGCAGGCTGGACATCTCCATACTGAACACCGCCACCGGGATTTCACTCTTGATGGCCGCGTTCTCTGCCAGGTTCATGGCCAGCGTGGTCTTACCCATGGCCGGCCGGCCCGCGATAATGACCAGGTCGGAGTTCTGCATGCCGGCTGTCTTTTTATCCAGATCATGAAAGCCGGTGGGAATGCCCGTGATATCGCCCTTGTGTGCGACCAGCTCCTGAATACGCTCAAAAGCGTCATCCACGGTTTGCTGCACGGATACAAAGCCCTGCCCGGCCCGCTGCCCACGCTCGGCCACACCGAAAATGGCGCGCTCAGCCGCCTCCAGCAGCTCTTTACTGTCCCGACCATCGGAAGCATAGGCGTCACCAGCCATGCGCGTGCCGATTTCCAGCAGCGCGCGCAGGATGCTTTTCTCCCGCACAATGTCTGCATAGGCTTTCACATTCGCAGCGCTGGGCGTGCTGTTGGTCAATTGCAGGATGTAGGCGCCGCCGTCGACCCGGTCGCTCAGCCCGTTGCTATCGAACCACTCGGTCACCGTGATCGCATCGCAGGGCGAGCCGGACTCATTCAGCTCGACCACGGCCCGGTAGATGAGACGGTGATCTTCACGATAGAAGTCTTCTTCGGCGACCCGATCGGCCACTTCCTCAAAGCTGTGCTCGGCCAGCAGGAGCCCACCCAGCACCGCCTGCTCAGCCTCCAGCGAGTGAGGCGGAACCTTTAACTGCTCAACGGTGGCCAGCTTGGCTTCGGGCATTTCATCTTTATTATCGGTGCCGGCGCGGGGCCGGAAAGTTTTGCGACCCGGGAGGCCCCGGGTCGCGACGTGCTATCAGCATAGCACGCGCTGAAGCGCGCGCGAGCTTGTCTTACTCGGCAGTTTCAGCGCCGTCTTCAGAGGCCTCCATGACCGCCTCGTCAGCCGCATCCTGCGCCGCTTCTTCAGCAGCCGCAGCGGCTTCCGCCTCTGCCTGCGCTTCAGCCAGGGCCACGATGTCGTCTTCGTTGACGATGACCTGAATTTCCGTGGTCACATCAGCATGCAGCTGCACCATGACCGCGTAAGCGCCGGTGTTACGGATCGGGCCTTCGCCCATAACCACTTCGCTCTTATTGAGCGCAACACCGGTGGCTTCAACCGCCTCGGCGACTTCACGCGGACCGATAGAGCCGAACAGCTTGCCTTCGTCGCTGGCGTTAGCATTCAGCTTCAGTACCACTTTGCTCAGCTCAGCTGCACGGGTCTCAGCGGCAGACAGTTTTTCGTTGGCCGCTGCTTCCAGCTCCGCACGGCGGGACTCAAACATGGCCACGTTCTCTTTTGTGGCCGGCAGGGCAATACCCTGGGGCACAAGAAAGTTACGACCAAAGCCTGGACGCACGTTTACCGTGTCCCCGAGGTTGCCGAGTTTGGCGACTTTTTCCAGCAGGATCAGTTTCATGTTTGCGTGCTCCTGCTTAGTGGTTGTCGGTGTATGGCAGCAGGGCGAGGAAACGGGCGCGCTTGACGGCCGTGGCCAGCTGACGCTGGTATTTCGCCTTGGTGCCGGTAATGCGGCTCGGTACCACCTTGCCAGACTCACCCACGTACTGCTTCAGCAGGTTCAGGTCTTTGTAATCGACCTCGGTGATGCCTTCTGCGGTGAAGCGGCAGTATTTTCTACGACGGAAATGACGGGCCATTATGCGCTCTCCTCACTGGGGGCCTCGGCCGCTGGCTCAGCGGTAGCTTCCGCTTCCGCCGGTTTGGCTGAGGGCTTGTCTGATTTACGACCGGCATCGCGCTCGCTCTGGGCGCGGTCCTTCTCTTCCTTCGCTTTCAGAATCGGGGACTGATCTTCCACCGCCGATTGACGACGGATGGTCAGGTGACGCAGCACGGCGTCGTTGAAACGGAATACGCCTTCCAACTCTTCCAGCGTGTCGGCGTCACATTCCACGTTCATCAGCACGTAGTGCGCTTTATGCAGCTTGGCGATGGAAAAGGCCAGCTGACGGCGACCCCAGTCTTCCAGACGGTGGATGGCACCGCCCTTGCCTTCGATCAGCGCCCGATAGCGTTCCAGCATGGCAGGCACCTGCTCGCTCTGGTCCGGGTGGACCAGAAAACAGATCTCATAGTGTCTCATTGTTACTCCTTACGGATTTGCCAGCCCGCTCACGCAGGCTTTCAAAGTCTCCCCACAAGCCAGACGCTTTGCGGGTGAGACAAGGATCTCCCATCTCCGGCACAGCGGCCGTCAGGAAGGCGCGCGATTATAGCAGCGCTAACAGGGGCTAACAAGCGGCTGCAGCCCAGGAAATCTGCGGCTGCCGGTCACCACACAAACGGGATCAGCCAATGGGTACGTGACCGGTACTCAGCCCATTCCGGATAGCGGCTCATGCTGTACTCTTTCTGCATCATATTGACCGCAAAAACACCGATCCAGACCCAGGCCAAAACCAGAAACGGCAACCAGTGCCAGACCAGCAGCGCGAGACTGCCGTAGATCATCATCTCACCAAGATAGTTGGGGTGGCGCAGATAGCGGAACATACCGTCCGTGATCAGCCCCCGCTGCAGACGCAGCGTGTAGTACTTCTGCGCATCGGCCGCAATCATGATGACGCAACCGAGCAGACACATAGTGATGCACAGAGCGAACCAGGCCCCGTCCGGCAGCGGATAGCCGATGGGCTGCTCGCGAGCGATAAGAATCCAACCGAAGAGCAGATAAGGCCCCAGCACCAGCGCAAAGCTCATGAGTCCACCCGCGATGGTCACGCGTTTTTGCCAGGACGGATCGGGGAAGGTCAGGTCCTTCAGCAACCAGACCAAGCCGTAGCCACCATGTAGCGCCAGATAGATCCAGGCCACGGTGGAAAAGTTATCGTAAAAAACCATCAGCGCGCCCAGGAACAGAAGGGTTCCCCCTTTCTGCGCATTGACCACCCAGGCCAATTTCCAGGGGCGCGGGCCGCCGAGAAAATCTTCCGACAGATAGCGCGTGATCGCAGCCCAGCGCGTGAGCCAGGCAGGCGGGCGAGGTTTCGAATCCGGCCCTTGTGAACTACTCATTTTCCAGTTCCTCGACGAAGGTTTTTAAGCACTCCAGAAGCAAATCCACCTGCGCCTTATGGGTGCGAAAGTGCAGCAGCGCCAGACGCAAAGTGAAGCGGCCGTCCAGCTGCGTGGAGGTGACAAACACCCGACCGTCGGCGTGAATGGCCTGCATGAGACGCTGGTTAAAAGCGTCCGCGTCACCCTGTGCTGGCACATAGCGATAGGTCACCACGGACAATTCCGGTCGCGGTCCCAGCTCCCAACCCGGCAACTGGCTAAGTTGCTCATAAAAGTAGCGGGCCAACAGGCGTTTTTCCTCCAGCGCCGCTCGGAACGGTGCCAGACCGAACAGCCGCAAGGGCAACCACAAACGCAGACCCCGAAAGGGCCGACTCAGCTCCGTGGACAGATCAGCCGGATCCAGGGGGCGATCCGCAGGCAGGGCATCCTGCATGTAGGCCGCATCATAACGATGAGCCGCCGCCAGCTGGCCCAGATCACGCACCAGTAACGCACCACTGCCATAGGGCAAAAACAGCCCCTTGTGCGGATCCATTACCACGGAGTCAGCCCGCTCCATACCGGCCAGCAGCTGCGATCCGTCCTCGCAGAGACGAAAAAAACCCCCGTATGCCGCATCGACGTGAAACCACAGCCCATAGCGCTCCGCCAACTCCGCCAGTGCCGGGAGCGGGTCGATGGCACCCGTATCAGTGGTGCCGGCTGAGGCCACCAGCATAAAGGGCTTCAGCCCAGCGGCTGCGTCTGCCTGCAGCTGCTTTTCCAGCGCTGCACCCTCCATGCGATAGCACTGGTCCATGGGAATGATCCGCAGCCGTGCCTCACCCAGTCCCGCCACATGCAAGGCCCGGTTGACACAATGATGAACCTGCGCGGTCAAATAAATACAACAATCGGGAACCTGACGGGCACCCAGTTGGCTGGCTTCACGTGCGGTGACCACGGCACCAAGATTGGCCAGAGAGCCACCGGACGTCAGATCGCCGCCGCTGCCAGCGGGCAAACCCGCCAGCTCCGCCAGCCAACGTCCCAAGGACTGTTCCATGGCGGCTGCCCCCGGCGAAGCAAAATGTACACCGGCGAAGCGATTGGTGATATCGGCCAAATAATCAGCGAGGGCTGAGGGATAGATACCGCCACCAGGGATATAGCCCATGTGGCCGCCGGATGCGGGATTAATGCCTGGCGCGTCCACCTCCGCTGCCAGGCGCTGAAGCAGAGGTGCCAGATCACTGCCCTGTTCTTCCAACTCCAGCGCGAAAGACCGTGGCGCGCCCTGTGGGCTGCGGAAGGCCGGCACCTCTGAAAGTGATTGCAGAAAAGCTTCTGCATGACCCCCCACCTGCTGCCACCAAAGCTCGCGCTGCGCTGCCGGCGGCTCCAGCTGCCGCGCCAGTTGCTCCGCCGCTCTGATCTGGTCGTCAATGGCCATAGCCTGTGGTTTCCATCCACCCTGTCTCGCCCAGACCTTGGCACGGTTGGCCGGGCGAATGCAATCTGCTCTTGCCGCAAGCGCCCCGTGACAGCCCGCCCGATCTTGGGCAAGCTGTCAGCATGCCGCGCGATCACCCGTCAATTCGCTGTCAATCCGGGCGCCCCGCCCGAACCGCGTCGTGAACATGCGCCGCGGGCGACGCACCATTGCAATCGCAGGCAACATCGGCGCCGGCAAAAGCTCTTTACTGGCGTTTTTACACCAGACCTATGGCATCGAGCCGTTCTTTGAGCCCAATGACGAGAACCCCTATCTGCAGGATTTCTATGGCGATATGAAGCGCTGGGCCTTTCATTCCCAGCTCTACTTTCTGGCCAGCAAATATCGGGTGCATCAGGACTTAGACCGGACACCTGGCGTTTCCGTGATTGATAGAACCCTGTATGAGGACGCGGAAATCTTTGCCGCTGCCCTGCATGACATGCGGAAGATCAGTGCGCGTGACTGGCGCACCTATCAGGCGCTCTATGCGGTGGTGGCGGACGCGGTCAAACCGCCAGATTTGCTGATCTATTTGCGCTGTAATCTGCCGACGCTGCGCCAGCGCATTCGCCTGCGGGGTCGGCGCATGGAGCAATCGATTACACCCCGCTATCTGAAACGCCTGGATGGTTTGTATGAAAACTGGATCAAGAACTATCAGGCCGGACCGTTACTGATACTCGATAGCGGCCGTCTCGATTACATCCATGACATGGTCGACCGACTGGACGTCATGGAGCGCATCGAGCGCGTGCTACCGCACGCGCTGCGACGCACCGGCAGACTTTGAGCTTACTCGTCGC
>JAOZKI010000032.1:14837-26167 GCA_029935455.1 Lysobacterales bacterium
ACGGCGGCCTGGCGAGCTTTATAGGCGCGTACCGCTTCGTTAAAAGCTCCGGCTACCCGTTCCTCCATCTCTACCGAATGATTAAAAGCGCTGGTCAGAGCCATTTGATTCCCCTCGGTCAGCGCTTCTAACTGACCCGCCTTATCGATACATTCCCGATAGCTGGTGAGGGATTTCTGGAATTCGTTGATGCCATTTTTAGCCGTTACCAGATCCTCATAGCTGGCCTCATCCGGAATACGTGCCGGTGCCACCGGCATGGCACAGCTTTGGGCCTCCACCGGCAAAATAATTTCGGATGCATCGTCCTGAGCCAGCGTGGATTGCGATGCGAGCGTTGCAAAGGAAAGACTGAAAAACAGGGTTCGAATGGTCATGACTCGTTCTCCCTAACGGTTCCGGGCAATTCGCCCACAAGATTGAAAACACTAAATTTATTGCCATCCAGATCACGGAAATAGGCACCATAAAAGCCGCCCTGGCGCAGACCCGGCTCCCCCTCGCTGCTGGCGCCGAGAGACAAAGCGAGTTGGTGAATTTTGTGCACTTCCTCCGGCGAGTCAACCGCCAGACCGGCCATGGATCCATTACCGGGGCTGGAAGCCTGACCGTCATGGGGATAGGTGACCACGAGCGTTGTCCCACCCGGCTTCGTCCAGGCGATCATGCGCTCTGTTTCAAACATACGCTGGGCCCCGAATTGCGCGAGTAAGGCATCATAAAAATCCGCCGCCCGCATCAAATCGCCGGTTCCAATGGTGATGTAAGCAATCACTCCGATGCACTCCCATTTCTGCCACCGCGCGCCAGCATAGCACGGCAGCCTGACACGCCGCAGTCAGCGCGCAGAATCCGCCAGCGCCTGCAGAATCTGCAGCGCGCGTTCGCCCTCGTCAGCCGGCACGAAGACCTGATCATGGAAGGTGCCGGCCATCATATTGGCGGGTATCTCAGCCGCTGCCAGCGCCTGGGCCACCGCCGCCGTCAAACCTATGGCCATCAGGTCAGAATGCACTTTTAGCGTGATGCGCTGAAAGGGCCGCGCCCCATCCAGACCGTGAGCCTGGGCCAAGGCGCGAGGAACAATCAACGTTAAGCCTTCCGGCTCGTTTAACGATGCCACCGGGGTCAATTCTGAGCGGTCACCGTAGCCGGCTTCTGCGTGACTGGTGAAAACGTAGTACTCGGGGTCCAGCCTGGGTTCCAGTTGGGCCAACATGGTGTTCAAATCCCGCAGACCGGTTTGGCTCACAGCGCAGAGCCCGACGCAGAAAAGGGAAACTGGAAGGTAAAAGCCCGAGCGCTTGGCCCCTGCGTAGCAAGGATGTTCAGACGTGCTATGGCATCGCTAAAAGTCGGTAATTCATGATCCGGCAACCACCACAGCACCAGATGCGGTGTGGGCCGTTCAAACCACTCGCGCCGGCGCCGCATCAAGGCCTGATGACCCGCATGACCCATGAACGCCTGCAGGTGCGCCAGCGAGTCCCATAGGGACATGTTGACCAGCCAGCCTTCATCCTCAAAGGCTGTCAGATCAGGATCCGCACCTTGCTCTGAATCCAGTTGCCAGCGAAAACCCGGTGCCGCCGCAGCCGCCGCACTGACCGGCTCCA
The DNA here is from genome assembly GCA_029935455.1 of Lysobacterales bacterium. Taxonomy (GTDB): domain Bacteria; phylum Pseudomonadota; class Gammaproteobacteria; order Xanthomonadales; family SZUA-36; genus Marinihelvus. The sequence goes on from JAOZKI010000032.1 coordinate 16,454, forward strand.
GTTCACGCAGGAAAGGCTCAAAGGCCGGGTCGTCCTCAGCCAGGAGCATGCGCGAAATGTTCAGATGGGCCAGCGCGGGCAAATCAGCCGTTCACCCACCAGGCCAGCACCAGCAGGACCACTGCTGAGGCCTGCAAAAGCACGCGCGCCCACATAAAGCGGGTGCCAAAGGCGGCGTCAAACCGACCACCCTGACGCAAGGACGTGAGCCCCAACAGCAGGCTCATGGCCACGGCCACCAGGGCCAGAACAATAAGCAAATTCAGAAAGTTCATGCTGATCCCCACGCAAACTGTCTCGGTTCGAGCATAGCAGCCGGCAAGCGATCACGCTGTCGAACTACACCCGGCGCAAATGGATCACGCCCTCAGCGGCACGAATTTCTTCCATGGCCCCGGGTCCCGGCTCGGTTTCCAGATCAATGATGTTGTAGGCGATCTCACCGCGGCTCTTGTTAACCATGTCGATCACGTTAATATTCCGATCCGCCAGCACACCCAGCACCGTACCCAACACTCGCGGCACGTTTTGGTTGGTAAAGGTCAAACGATGACCGCCGTTGCGGCTCATGCGGGTTTGCGGAAAGTTAACCGAATTAACGATGTTGCCATTTTCAAGAAAGTCGATGAGTTGGCTGGCCGCCATGACCGCACAGTTCTCCTCGGCCTCGACCGTACTGGCGCCGATGTGTGGCATCAGCACCGCCCGTTCATGCCCCAGCAGTTCAGGCCGCGGAAAGTCACTCACGTAGCGACGGCAGCTGCCCGCATTGAGCGCGTCCAGCAGGGCCGCCTGATCGACCACCTCCTCGCGGGCAAAGTTCAGCAAACAGGCCCCGGGACGCATGGCGGCGAATGCCTCGGCATTGATCAGCCCACGCGTATGTTCATTGGCCGGAATATGCAGCGTGATGTAGTCCGATACGGCCAGCAGGGCTTGCAGGCTTTCCACCTTCTCCACGCGGCTGGACAGTCGCCAGGCCGCCTCCACAGAAATGGCTGGATCAAAGCCGGCAACGTTCATACCCAGCTCAAGGGCCATATTGGCCACCATGGCACCGATGGCCCCCAAACCGACCACGCCAAGGGTCTTGCCCTGAATCTCGCTGCCTGCAAAACGCTTCTTCTCCGCCTCCAGCAGCTTGCTCATGGCCACCGGGTCCTGCTCATGCTGCAAGGACTGTACGAAGGCCATGCCGCCAAACACATCGCGAGACCCCAGCAGCAGACCGGCTGCCACCAATTCCTTGACCGCATTGGCATTGGCGCCCGGGGTATTAAACACCACAATGCCGCGGGCGGTGCAGTCATCAACCGGTATGTTGTTCACGCCGGCCCCCGCCCGTGCCATGGCCAGCAAGCCCTCGGGCAGAGGTTCACCATGGAGTTTCTGGCTGCGCAACATAAAAGCGTGAGGTGATTCCATATCATCGGCCACCTGGAAACGTTCCGGCGCCAGCAGGTTCAGGCCCTTGTCACTGATGCGGTTGTAGGTTCTGATCTTGTACATGTCAGTTGCTCTCACTCACGTTCTCATAGGCCCAGCTCAGCCAGGGCAATAAAGCTTCAATGTCTGCGGGGTCAACCGTGGCACCGCACCAAATGCGCAGCCCAGCGGGGGCATCGCGATAAGCCCCAATATCCAACGCCACGCCCTCTTCCGCCAGCGAGGCCACCATGGCCTTCACGCGCTCGGCCGGCAGATCCAGCATCAGGCATACGCTGGTGTTGGAGCGCGTTGCCGGCTCGGTGGCCAGAAAATCGATCCACGGATTGGCGGCGACAAAGGCCTCCAGAAGCGCCAGACTTTGCTGGCTCCGCTGCTGGCAGGCCGCAACGCCGCCGAGGGACTCGACCCAATTCAGCGCATCGAGATAGTCAGCCACGCACAGCATGGAGGGTGTGTTAATGGTCGCCCCCTGAAAAATACCCTCATTGAGCTTGCCGCCCTTCGTGAGACGGAAGATCTTGGGCATGGGCCAGGGTGGCGTCCAACGCTCCAGCCGGGCAACGGCGCGGGGACTCAGGATCAGCACACCGTGCGCGCCCTCGCCTCCCAGCACTTTCTGCCAGCTGAAGGTGACCACATCCAGCTTCTCCCAATCCAGAGGCTGAGCAAAGACTGCCGAGGTGGCGTCGCAGAGCGTCAAACCTTCACGGTCTTCGGCAATCCAGTCACCGTTCGGCACGCGCACACCGGAGGTGGTGCCGTTCCAGGTAAAAACCACATCATGGGCAGGATCCGCTTGATGAAGATCCGGTAGCTGACCGTAGGGCGCTTCAAAATAGCGCGCCTGCTCCAACTGCAATTGCTGCTCGATGTCCGTCTTCCAGCCTTTACCAAAGGATTCCCAGTAGAAGACGTCAACCGGTCGCTCGCCCAGCAGGGACCACATGGCCAGCTCAAAAGCGCCCGTATCGGACGCGGGCACAATGCCCACCCGATAACCAGGCGGCAGACCAAGAATCTCGCCGGTGCGTTCGCAGGCCTCGCGCAGCATACGCTTACCCGGCGCGGAGCGGTGCGAGCGCCCTAAAATGCTGGTCTCTAATGCAGCGGCGGACCAGCCCGGGCGCTTGCTACAGGGGCCAGAAGAAAAACGGGGGTTTTGGGGCTTTATTGAGGGTTTCACGGGTCTTTTTACGCCTGCAGGCGCCTTGCTAAAACCACCTTATACGTGGTTCCGGTGGGCTACGCAATGACCAGTGAGGCCGCCGTGAATATCTTCTTCAAGTAAGTGAAAAACACTGCTCGGAAAGCAATTGAATTCCAGCTAAAAAGCCTGTTTTTGTTACAGAGGCAGTGCCGTGGTGCACTTGCTTGAACGCAACACAAAGGACGTGTTGACCGTATGCACCGCCTTGCAGGGCATAATCCACCGGCTCAGCAGTTGATCATAGGCCTGAATGCTGGCACAGACGACCTTGAGCGTGTAGTCATGCTGACCACTGGTGGCATGACATTCGAGAATTTCTGGCCGCTCACGAACAATGCGGTCAAACTCAGCCACCGAGTCCGGATGGTGATCTTCCAGCGACACCATGGCGATGGCGGTCACATGAAGACCCACTTGCGCTGCATCCACCAGAGCCACGGTAGCCTGAATGACCCCCGCGTCTTCTAAACGGCGCACACGCCGCCAACAGGGCGAGGCGGAAAGACCCACTTCTTCCGCCAACGCCTGACTGGAAAGCCTACCATTCGATTGCAAAGCAGAGAGTATTCTAAGGTCTACTTTATCCATGTGATGTTTATGCCTTTTATTTCGCTATTGTGAAATTTTTATTTCATATACTGACTTTATATTAGAATATACGAGAAATATTTTCACCGCAGCCACGCTAGAATACACGCTCTGTTTACGGGAGCCCCCCATGCCCAAAAGCACCCAGTACGCCTCACGAACACCCGATGCTCATGGCATCATTCATTATTCAGAAGCGGAACACGCAACCTGGGCGACCTTAATCGAAAGGCAGCTCCCCATGCTGCATGGCCAGGTCTGCGACGAATACATTCGTGCCCTCCAACTCATGGACTTTCCTCAGCATCGCATCCCGCAGCTGCACGAAGTGAGCGCTGTCCTGCAGGATCACACGGGCTGGTCAGTGGCACCGGTGCCAGCGCTGATCAACTTCACCCGCTTTTTTGAGCTGCTGGCCAACCGCCAGTTTCCAGCAGCCACCTTTATTCGCACGCCAGAAGAGCTCGACTATCTCGAAGAACCGGATATCTTTCATGAAATCTTTGGTCATACGCCGCTGCTGACCGACTACCGATTCGCAGCCTTCACGGAAGCCTACGGTAAAGCCGGCCTGGCCGCCGATAAGCGAGACCATGCCATGCTGGCGCGCCTGTTCTGGTTCACGGTGGAATTCGGCCTGATCAAGACGGAGGCGGGCCTTCGTTCTTACGGGGCCGGTATTGTCAGCTCGCCGGGCGAGCTCGATTATGCGCTACATAGCGACCTGCCCGAGCGGAAGCCGTTCGACCCGCTCACGGCGCTGCGCACGCCTTACCGGATCGATATTTTCCAGCCCATCTATTTCATGCTGGAGTCCTTTGATACGCTGTTCGAACTGGCCCAGCAGGATCTGATGCCGCTGATCGCGAAAGCGCGTAGCCTGGGCATGTTTGAACCCACCTACCCTCTTAAAGCAAGCGCCTGACCTGGCGGGAGAAATTTATGTCATCCACCTGTAGCCTTACCGACCAACATTGCGTCCCTTGTGAAGGGGGCGTTGACGCCATTGGCCGCGATGCGGCGTTGGACATGCTCAAGACTTTGCCGCACTGGGAGCTTAGCGGCGACGGTAAAATGATCACCAGGCGCTTTGAATTCAAGGGTTTCTATCGAACCGTATCCTTCATCAATGCCATGGCCTGGGTGGTCAATAAGGAAAACCACCATCCGGATTTTTCTGCGGGTTACAACTACTGCGAGGTTGGCTTCACCACCCACGCCATTGACGGCCTGTCAGAAAATGATTTTATCTGCGCTGCCAAGGTCAGCGCCCTGCTGGACTGAACCTGGTCGAACGCGGCCCGCTGGCCACGATAAATCACCACACATAAAAAAACGCTGGGGCCTGGATGAACAGGCCACAGCGTTTTTTGTCGAGCTCATTCAGCTCAATCCCCCAGCTTGGAACTCGGGCTTTACCAGCCCCAGGGCTTGCGTGAACCCCCGGCTGTTGCAGCACCAGCGTTTTCAGTTAGCTTCAGCTCAACCGTACCGCCTTCCTGCGTGATCGTAATACCCTCTTCCTGGCCCGCCAGTCTGACCTGACGGAATTTGGAGTCATGCACTGATTTTGTAATCCGGTAAACCCAAACGCAGAACATCGCTGCGAGGAAGGCTCCAGAAGCAACCAAGATGATTTCCAACATTTTCTCTCTCCCAATGCACAGATTCACACTGTGCCGGCGGTTCCTGCACCTACATCCTGTTGGTACGTAAACCTTCCCAAGGAGACCATCGCTGCCCGCACACCGGACAACTTTTCCCTGTCATTGTCTCCGTTACTACTCGTACTACAACGGAGCCGCCAAAAAGTTGGCGAACGGGGCAAAATTTTTGCCCCACAAGGGTGTAAAAGGCCAAATGCGTGATCAGCAAGAAAGGATGATTGCCCCTCGCCCCAAGCCCATCGTGGAAGATGGATCAGACCAGGTGTCCTCCTGGCGCTAAATCCCCTCGCGCCAGCCCCCTCTCAGCCAATCGGTAATGCGTTTGGTTGAGATTCATACCCTTAGCGCGCATATATTAGCGCAAACATCGCTTAAATGCCAGCCGAATCGCTGACGCCAGCTTCAGCGCAGGCCATAAATGCGGCTATTCAGACGGCTTTTTATAGACATCACGAGCATGTGAAGCGGCCGGACAGTCGCTGGGCAGTTCTCTGATCCAGCGTGATAGCAACCACTTGACGCCGGCATCAACTGCAACGCCCGTATGACGGGTGAGCGGGTCCACATTATGATCGGGCTTGACGTTATGAAACAGCATGCACATGCCACGCTCGGGCTTTATAACCAGACCAGCGCGATCGAAACGCGTCTCGCCTCCGCTGAAGGCCGTATTGAGATACAACAGTTGAGTCGCCACGCGCTGGCCACCCAATTCTAGCGGCCCCTCCCCCATGGCAAATCGCTCGGGTATGAAGTAGTCGTAGTGCTGCTCAAAACTCTGCCCATGCTGGTAGCGCAATACCAGCGGGTACTCCCCGTGCTGAACGGGCACCATGCTCCAGGCCGCCATACGCTCTTCCACCGCGTTGAGCACCAGATTGCGCAGACCATCCCGCAGACGAACCTCCGTGGAGCTGCGAATCTGATCACTCACATGATCACCATCCTGGTCCACGATAAAGGAAGGCGCCAGGTGCTCACTGGCCGCATTCACCACTTCGGCACACTCAAAGTCGTTCAGCAGCTGTCGTATCAAAACGACCCGCGGCTCCCAGCTGGCCATGCTAAGCGCCGGTGCAGGCCACGCTGTGTCGGCCTGTTCCCTGAAGGCCAAACGCTCTAGAGATACAGGCCCAGCTGGCGCCATAGCAGCCGCCAACTCTGCCGCCAGCAGCCAATTACGCTCGGCGGCCGCTTGGGCCAAAGCCCCTGCCCGGGACAAATCGCGCGTAAGCCAGCGCCCGAGACGCGACCACTCGCTAAGCATCAGTAGCGCTCCCCCGTCTCCCGCCCGGGCCGCACGGAGCGCCATTTGAAAGGCAGCCTGCGGTTCCACAGGCTCGCCGGAACGACCATCCAGAAGCCAGGCCAGTTGACACAAGGCGCGCGGATGTCCCGCCCGGGCTGCAGACTCCAATTGCTGGCGACCAGCAACACGGGCCCGATCGGTATCGCGCCGGCCCAGTTGTAGCGACGCCAGGCACCACTGCGCTTCAACATCACCCGCCGCGCCGGCCTGAGCCAGCAAGGCTTCAGAACGCGCAAGATCCGGCGGTGTGTCCAGACCACGCAGATAAATGAGACCAAGAAAACGCGCAGCGTCCGACTGGCCGTTCTGCGCCGCCTTCTCCAGCCAGCGCCGCCCCATGACGGGATCCTGCTTGACCCCTTCACCCGTCATATAAGCAATCGCCAGCTGCAGCTGGGCCTCCGGCACGCCGCGCTGCGCCGCCTGACTCAGCGCTTCAATGCTCATGATGCTTACTCATGCCTATGGAGAATCTCGCTTCTGCTAGAATTTTCGCTCATTGTAACGCGCACAGGACTGACGGGACGCCGCCAGTAGAAAAGAATCGCAGCATGAGCAAGCCGGCACAACAATTCGAACAGCAGCGCTACGCGGTCCAGCGACATATGGTGCCGCCTCACGCGCTTAAGCTGGCTCTGGAAGCCACCCGACTCAATCGCGTTCATGAAGGCTATATGCAATGGGACGAACATACGCGCGCCTGGGGACGCTACTGCGACGCCTTGGGCGAAGCCCTACTGCTCATGCTGCACCAACCCCTGCAACGGCGATTGGGGCTGGATCTAATACCCTGCTATTCCTATTTGCGTTGCTACACGCCGGAATCAATCCTGCCTCCGCATATTGATCGGCCATCCTGTGAGATCAGTGTCACCCTGCCGATTGGCAGCTGGGACAGCGTCAGCCATTGGCCGATTTGGCTGGAAGCAAACGGACAGCCCCTGTCCGTTGACCTGTCCCCGGGCGATTTACTGGTGTATCGAGGCGCAGAACTTAAGCACTGGCGCGAGCCTCTTTCGCACGGCGTCTGGGTTCAGCTGTTTCTTCACTACGTGGATGCCAACGGCGCATACACCGACTATGCACTCGACCAGCGTGAGCGGCTGGGCCCCGTATCTCTGGCACGTGAAGCCAGCCCGGGCATCAACCTGCCACGGCGCGAGGGCAAATCGGATTAGCTTACCGGCACCCGCGTTTTCGACGCGGTGAACTTGCTCACCAACACCGTGACCAGCAACCCAACGAGGAAGCCCGGCACAATCTCAAGCAGGTTGTAGGCCGATTCCTTGATGAACAATAACCAGCATACGGTGGTAAGAAAACCACTCAACATGCCGGCCACCGCCCCCGCCAGGGTGGTGGAGCGATACCATAGCGCGCACAGAACCGGCGGCCCGAACGCCGCCCCAAGACCATTCCAGCTGAACAGCACGAACCAGAAAATCAGCGGGGTCTGATGGAGTGCGAAAATCACACCAAGGACACCGATTAACAGCGTTACCGCTTTGCCGTAACGGGCCATGCGCTGCTCGCTGGCAGTGACCCCACGAACCTGCTGCAGCACATCCCGCACCAGCGCGGACGAAGCGAGAATCAGCAAGCTATCAACGGTGGACATGATGGCCGCCAGCACCACCACCATGATGACCCCGGTAATCCAGGGGTTGAACAGATCCTGCGCCAGCAGGGGCAAAATCGCTTCCTGATCTTCCAGACCAGGCATCAGCGCACGACCGGCAATCCCGGTCAATACCGCGCCGGCCCCGAAGCAGGCCAACACAAAGATCGAGATTCGCATGGCAGGCACCAGGCTCTGCTCCGACCGCGCCGACATGAACCGCACCAGCAGCTGTGGCATACCCAAGAAGCCCCAGCCAATGGCCAGAAAACTGAGCACGGCGATCATGCCCTTCAAGCCCGTACCATCACTGCCCCAGGGGCTGAGATAGTTCGGGTCCTGCGCGGCCAGAGTTGCCACCATGCTCGACCAGCCACCGGCGGCCAGAATAGCGGCTATGGGAATGGCCAGGAGCCCCAGCCACATGGCCACCCCCTGAATCAAATCGGTCCAGGCCACCGCCTTGTAGCCTCCCACCAGCGTGTAACCGATGATTACCACAGCGCCCAGCAATACGGCAGCGGGATAATCCAGAGAGGTGAAGCCGCTCAGTGTTTTACCTCCGGCCACCAACTGCGCCGCCACATAGGTTCCTACCATCAGCAAGATGATCCCGGCACTGACCAGGCGCAGCACATGCTGCCGATCCTCAAAGCGCCAGGCCAGCACATCCGGCACGGTTATGGCGTCCGCCTGATCCGCCAGCCGCTTGAAACGGCGCGCGACCAGTAACCAGGCCAGAGAAATGCCCACCACTTCCCCCAGCACAACCCAAAATGCCTGCACCCCTACCGCGTAGCCCATACCGGTCAGGCCCAGCAACAGCCAACCGCTTTGACCTGTCGCATTGGTAGAGAACGCCACCACCGCCGGTGGCAGTTCACGGCCCGCAATAAAGTAACCCTTCAGCGTATGGGTGGACTTACGGCTCCAGAGCGCGAGCCCAAACAAGAGCACGAGATATAGGGCCAGAACAATAAAAATCTCTTCCATCAGTGCATCCTGTGTGTCGCATGATTTACCCGCGCGCGGTTGCCTGGCAACGGAACGCGGGCGTGGCGTTGTGACCATAGCGGCTTGCCCCCCCTACGGGCAAGCAAGCGGCGCTTGCAATCGTTAGGCTAGCAGGATGGATACGCTCCTCGACATTCAACGGGCCCTGGCGGCACAGCTTGACCAGCCTGTCGGCAATAGCCGTCCACGCAGCACCCCGATCGGGGGCGGCGACACGCACCAGACCATGACCCTGCGCTGGGCCGGCCGCCGCTGGTTCCTCAAGCTGGCGGCGCCTGCTGAACTGGCCATGCTGGAGGCAGAGGCAGACGGCCTGAATGCCCTGGCTGCTACCCATACCATCGCCGTCCCGGAGGTTGTTCTTTGCGGCACCGGCCAGCAGCATGCCTGGCTCGTGCTTGCCTTTGAAACGCTGGTAACAACGGGGGATGAGGAAGCGCTGGGGCGCCAATTGGCTCACCTGCACCGACAGCTTGGTTCAGCGCATGGCTGGCATCAAAAAAATTGGCTGGGTCGCTCGCCGCAACATAATGAACCCCAGCCAGACTGGTGCCGTTTTTTTACCCGGCAGCGATTACAGCCGCAGTACGAAATGGCCCTTGCCCGAGGCCATTGCGACGCCCTGGCACCTCATTTTGATCATCTACTGCGACAACTGCCCGAGCGCCTGAACCACGCACCGGAGCCCTCGCTGCTGCACGGTGATCTATGGTCTGGCAACCATGGCTATCGCATGGATGGGTCGCCGATCCTATTTGATCCGGCGGTGAGCTATGGTGACCGGGAAACGGACCTGGCCATGATGACCCTCTTTGGTGGGTTCGCGCCCCGCGTATTGACGGCCTATGAACAGGCCTGGCCA